>JASLFJ010000140.1 GCA_030150665.1 Enterococcaceae bacterium | reverse complement strand
ATTCAAAACTCTAAAGCGGGTACCGCTATAGAGTGCATCACTCATAAAATCGAACGACCAACTATAATTAGCCTCTGTAGGTACAGCTAAAGGTACAGGGTTACGCTCTGGTAACCGTTTTTTGGTACGTCTCTTTTGGTTTAAATTCATTGCACAGTAAATACGCCACACGCGTTTAAAGTTCCATAAATTGCCATCGAGTCTTAATCGGTGAAAACACTTCCAAAACCCCCAACGAGACCGTGTGTGATCCTGAATAATTGCATTAAGCGCATCCACTATAGGCTGATCACGCTTTAGACGGTTTTGTTTCGGATCAGGCCGGTACCAACTGCGACGAGAAAGTCCTGTCAATCGACACGCCTTAGCTATCGAAAGTAATCCTTGATATACTAAGTGTTGAGTTGCTTCTCTGCGTCGTTCCGGCGTTACAGCTTTCCTAATAAATCCTTAATTGCCGCATTTTATAAATGCTAACTCAGCATACATTTTTTTGAGCTTGGCATTTTTAGCTTCAATTTCCCGTAATCGTTTCAAATCAGAGGCTTCTAATCCTCCATATTTACTTTTCCATTGATAATACGTAGCACTACTAATGCCGTGCTCTCGACAGATATCGGTCACTTTAACGCCCTTTTCTGCCAGTTTTAAAATGTTTACAATTTGTGTTTCTGTAAATTTTGATCGTTTCATGATTTCCTCCATCTAAATAATGATGACAGAAATCTCTAGTTTTGGCTTGTGTCTTTTTAGGGTAAGTTTACGCCTGTAAGAAAAGAGAGCGTTGTTTACACTTCCTGTTTAAAATAAGGGGCTGTCCTAGATAATACACTTTAAGGTATTATCTAGGACAGCCCCAAAATATAACCTTCATGCGGACCCACTTGACCAACAAGCTGGATCGCCTTAGTCCGTAGCGTATCCATACCAGCTCGTAAATCCGTGGCTTGGCTCATTAACACGACCTTGTCTAAAGTCAGAACGGAAGGAATTTGGCGTTGACTCGATAACAATAAAGTAGAACCAGCTTGACCATAAGAGTTATCACTGGTTTCGCTCTCCATACGTTGATGCATTTAATTCTCCTAAAGTTAACAAAACCTTAGTGTTACCCATCTTTAAGAGAATAAATACATGTGTTCACCGTACGCTTACAAAGGACTGAGTCCTGTGCAATACAGAAATCAGTCCTGCGCATAAAAATTAACCGTCCAACTTTTTTGGGGTCAGTTCAAAACACTTGCCTGCTATTGTTTATCAGCTGCATCCTCCATGTTTTTTAATAACCTAGAAGCTAGTGCAGAGAGACCTCCACCTCGCGTAAATTCAAGAGTTGAGAGCTCGACACCTAAGGCTGTTGTTAGACGTAGGTTAAGTTCTACGCCCATCAGGGAATCCAGACCTAACTCAGGTAGTGGTGTATGTATATCAATGGAGTTGACTGGAATACCCATTACCTGAGAAATATGCTCAAGAAGAACTTCAAGGAGTGCAGCTTGACGCTCTTCTGGTGGTAGTTTGCAGAGACTTTCCCAAACTTCATTACTGGCTTCGCTACCTGCATTTGCCGATTGCACTAAATCAAAGAAACGTTTAGTAGATGCAGAAGTAGCATGGGTACGACCCCATTCTCCCCAATGCACATCAGCAACCATCGCTTGTGCAATATCCATTCCTAGGATTTTATCCATGTACAGGCAAGAGCGTTCCATATCAAGCATTTTAAAACCGATTAAGCCTAGGTAGCGAGCAACCTCTTCAGAGGCCTCTGCCATTCCACCGCCTCTTAAGGGACCCCAATTAATAACTGTTGCTGCTAAGCCCTGTTTTCGTCGATAGCTAGCTAATGTATCAAGAACCATATTAGCAGCTGCATAAGACGTCTGTGGGACAGTCCCTGTAATAGCGGTGATAGAAGAGTACAAGACAAAGTAATCCACAGAGATATCTGCTTTTTCTATTGCATTGTGTAAATTGAATGCTCCCAAAGCCTTAGGTAGCATGACATTCTTAATAGCCTCTTCCCTTAAAAACATAAATGGTCCATCAATAACAATACCTGCTGTATGAAAGATTCCTTTTAGAGGAATCTCTAGTGCTTTTACATTACTAATTAATGTATCAACTGACTCTTTATCAGATACGTCGGCTTTTAAAGAAATAATATTTACGTTTTGATGTTGTAGGTCTTCTACGGCTTTAATTTGGTCAGGAGTAGTTGCACCATTACGGCTCACCAGAATTAATGTGGTTGCACCTCGCGCTACTAACCATCGTGCGGTTGCTAAACCAAACGCTCCAAACCCTCCTGTAATCAAATAAGCAGCATTACTGTCAATTTCCGTTTCGGGAATTGATGGTTTAATCAATAGGTTGGGTTCTGTAAAGTCAAGCATGACGCGACCAATATGCTTGGATCGTAATACCATATCAAATGCTTCTTGAGCTTTTGTTAATGGTATTAAATGACCCGGTAGCGGTTTATACTTTCCTTCATGGAGTAGTTGCATAACTTCAGCGTGTAGTTGACCTACTAACTTTGGTTTGAATGCAACCATACGATCAATGTCAATTGAGATAAAGGATAGGTTTTTCTTGAATGGGGAAAGTGAAATCATACGTTTGGTAAATATATCAAACTTACCTACCTCAATAACACGTCCGAATTCAGCTGCTACCTTAAGGTTGGCAGTAATAAATTCTCCAGGAGCCGAGCTGATAATTACGTCCGCACCATGTCCATCGGTTAGGGCAAGGACATCTTCGACAAAATTTAATGAGCGTGAATCAAGAACCTCGTCTGCACCCATCTGGCGAGCAGCTTCTCTCCGTTCTTCTGTGCTTGCCGTTGCAATAACGCGTGCTCCTGCAAGTTTGGCTGCCTGTATACTAGCCATTCCCACGCCACCGGCACCACCATGTACAAGAACAACGTCATCAGGCATCACGTGTGCTGCGTAATAAATACTATAGTGAGCCGTCATCATAGGTACCATGGCATTATAATCAGAGGTCGATAAATTTGGACTTGTAGCAACAAATAGTCCTTGATCTAAACGGGTAGTAATATAACGGCGAGCCATTCCTTTGACCCCAACGACTACTTTATCTCCTGGTTTGCATTCAGTGACATCAGGGCCTATTCGTGTCACAACAGCAACGCCAAACATACCTACCTCAAGACCGAAGTGGGTGCCTTCCAACTCTTTTTCCCCCAACATACCTAATACTTTTAGAGCATCTTTATAATTAAGTTCAAGCGCATCTATCCGTAACTCAACCTCAAATTCACCTGGTTCTCGTCTTGAGGTCTCGCGGAGTGAAAGGTCAGAAAATAAATGTGTTTTGGGTATTTCTAATTCGAAGTTTTTTTCTGGATCGGTTAAAAGATAAGCTTCTTCATATTTAGACTTATGAGAAGTAAATGTGTTTTTTAACTGTTCAACATAAGGAATTCCGTTGCGTAGAGTAATTTCATCTGCCTCCCAATCTTTATAGTCTGACGAATAAACAAAGTTGAGTGCCTCGTTAAGTTGTGTGTTTCCATCTACATCAATCAAATTCCAACGTAGTGCAGGAAACTCGTTGCGAAGTACTCGGCGGGTGCCAACGATAGCTGAGCTAACAAGATTTGGAAGCTCATCCTCTGTTAGTCTTGTCGCTCTACGAGTTAAGACAAGTCCGCGAACTGCGTCTCTGATCTCTTGTCGCTCAGGTTGCTCTTCTTCAAGTGTTATAAAGACATTTTGAACAGCGATTGCTAATCCAACTAAAGCAGAGACACCTCTGACAGAGTCTTGTAAATTAAAGGTCTCTGTTGTAGTAAGATCTTCTGATTCACCGAGGCCTACCGCGCATAAAACAACAGTAACTTGTTTTTCAGTGACTGAGATTAACTCACTAAATGAGTTGCTTATTTCCTCAGCAATCTCAGCCGGTTCATTTCCTGAAATGATCAGTGACTTGTTTTCAGGGTGTAGTGATACAAGTTGTGATACCCATGGTTGTGTTTCCTCTCCCGTTCCAACAATGAACAGAACATTGTCATTAATAAGCTCATGTAAGGATTTTTCTTTATTGGGAGTTGAGGTGTCAGTTTGAACAGTATCGACGGACTCAGTTTCTGAGTCAGATGAGAGTGTTTCTTGTTCTACTGTATTTAAAGGTATAAACTCAGATTCGTATAACAAAGAATCTAACTCACTCATTACTGGTAGCCGTGGAGCTATCGGGCTGAATTGCACTCGAGAAAACTCCAATAAACTTTCACCATTTTCGTTCATTAAAATGATGTCAGCAACTAAATCTGTTTCACCAGGTTGTGGTTTACAACGACTAACATTAACTGTTACTTTCTCCGTGAGCGGAGCAAACTGCCTTACTGAGTGAATAGCCGCTGGTACAACAGGACCGCTCGCTTGGAAATTACCTAAAGCACCCCAGGCAGCCATACATTGGAAAGCGCAATCGACAATGGCAGGATGGGCACGGTGACGGTTGTTTTCTATCGCACCGTTAATTGTTGCGCTAACAATTTCCGCATTTACTTTCACTTTTTCAATGCGACGGAAATATGGCCCATAAGAAAGTCCTGCCGCTGTGAATTCCTCGTAAAGTTGCTCTGTGCTTATTTCAAATGAAGGAGGAATTAATAAGTTATTATCAGGATTGTTATCAAGAGGATTGTCAGTATGACTATCATCCGTTGTTTCAATAGTCTCTACTAGCTCTTTCTTTTTAAGGGGCCTTGCTTGTCCATATACAATACGACCACGAGCACGAAGTGTCCAATCTCTTGAGTCAGCAGGTTTCGTTTTAATAACAAAACGTCCGGTGTCAGGATCAGCGCTTAAGCGTAATACAGGGACTTCATGATCATCAATCACTAGTGGAGAAATAAATTCAATCTCTTCTATGATAGGTGTTTCTGATTTTGTTACGCTTGCAGCAGCTGCTAGTGCTGCATCAATAAAGGCTGCGCCAGGCAACAAGACAGAGCCAGCTACCACATGGTCTTTGAGCCAAGGCAGTGAACCTATATTAATATCAGTTTCCCATTCAGGAAGATTTGAAAGCGTATGTAACCCAGGAAGAATGGGAGAGGAGGGGTCACCCAAACGTTCAAGCGTTAGTTCTTCGGGTTCAAACCACATTTTAGTTCGCTGAAACTTATGAACTGGTAAATCATATTGTTTGGAAATACCAACCCAACCTCCTGGTGGCTCAGTCTCATCAAGAGCCCCAATAGCATAAAGCTCGGCCATGGTATTTCTTAGGCTTTCCATATCATCACGATTACGAGACAGGGTAGAAATGGTCGCTCCTGTCTCACCAGATTTGAGCAAAATTTCTCTGATGTTACCAGATAAAACAGGATGGGGACCAATTTCAAGAAATGTTCTAAAGCCATCATTGATCAAATTTTCTACGGCATCTGCAAAACGGACTGAGTCGCGTACGTTTTTCTGCCAGTATTCAGCATCCCAAAGGTCTTTGGAGGAATCGACTGGTTTTCCTGTGACTGTAGAGTATAGAGGTAGGGTTGGCGCTTGAGGAGCTAAAACAGATAACATTTCCTTCAACTCATCAAGGATAGGATCCATAAAATGGCTATGATAGGGCACTTCAACATGAAGAATTCGGTTAAAGACTCCCTCAGTTTCCAACTGTTCTGCTAGTCTTTTCAAGGTGTCTAAGTCTCCCGCTAGAGTAACGCTCGAAGGACTGTTTACAGCGGCAATTTCAACGTCCTTTAAATTAGCTATACGAGTTATGATATCAGACTCAGAGAGACCTACGGCCATCATGCCTCCTGTTCCAGCCTGTAAGGCTTGTAATCGAGAGCGATGATAAGAAACAGTAACTGCCTCTTTTAAGCTGAGGGTGCCTGAAAGATAGGCTGCACTAACTTCACCAACGCTATGACCAACTAATGCAGCGGGTTTTACGCCTAATGCCTCAAGTTCTGCAACTAGGCCTACTTGGAGAAGGAAGTTTCCAGTTTGTGCAATTTCCGTAGAGGTTACTTTAGAGTCTGCCTCATCTTTTAAAAGTTCTTCTACTAAGGACCAGCCGGATAAAGACTTGAATACCTCATCAATTTCTTGTGCTAAGCGTGAAAAAATACTGTCAGTGGTTAATAATTGGCGTCCCATTGCCCACCATTGGGGACCCATACCACTCAAAACAAATACTATCCCTTTACTGTTGTTGAGTATGCGGACACTGTTTTTTCCACCTCCTGAACCCAGTTCGGTTAATTTCTCCATAAGTTCATCTTTGCTCGCATAGGGGACAGAAAAGCGGCAGAGATGATGAGCTCTTTTTTTCCATATCGCATCGGAAAAAGAATCCACTTCTTCTAAGCTGGTTAATTCTTCAATTTTTTCAGCTAAATCAGCAGCAAAACTACGTGCACCTGCATCGTTGCGTCCAGACACAGGGAAAAATCTTGTTTTTTCTGAACGTTTTGCGGGAATATCATTTGTGTCAGGTATCGAAGGCGGATTTACTAAGATGGCATGAGCGTTTGTACCTCCATAACCAAAGCTGTTAATAGAGGCCGCAGAAATTCCTTCGTCATTGCTTGGAAAGGGTTGTGTTTCCAAAGGAACGGAAAGTTGGTAAGTATCAAAAGGAATAACTGGATTAAGTTCATTAAGCCATGCTTGAGGAACAATCGTACGATGATATAAGCTGAGTGCTGTTTTAATAACACTAGCAACGCCAGAAGCAGCTTCTGTATGACCAATGGAAGATTTGATTGAGCCTACATACAATGGCTTCTCTCGTCCTTCAGCACAACCTAGCGTGTTTCCTATCGCTTTCATTTCAAGAGGGTCGCCAACTCCTGTGCCCGTACCGTGTGCCTCAATAAAACCAATATCAGCTGGTTTTAAGCCTGACTTTTTTGTTACTTGATGTATTAATTCGGTCTGTGATTGGGGGTTAGGGACAGTGATTCCTGATGTGCGGCCATCCTGATTAACTCCTGTTGCTCGGATAACTGCATAAACACGATCCCCATCTGCTAATGCTTTTTCTAGTGGACGCAATAAAAGCATGCCGGCACCCTCTCCTCGTCCATAGCCATCAGCATCTTTATCAAATGCCTTGCTGCGCCCATCCTCAGCTAGAAAATGCCCCTTACACATCGAAATAAAAGTTTCAGGTCTGAGCATCACATTGACTCCGCCGACCATCGCCATTTCTATGTGTTCTTGCTGCAGAGCAGAAACAGCTTCATGCAATGCAACTAAAGAAGATGAACATGCAGTATCTATTGTCATGCTCGGTCCTCGTAAATCAAATACAAATGAAACACGGTTTGACAGCATGGTATAAGAACTGCTTGTGGGTGTATGTGTTGTAATGAAAGGCCTAGAAATGTTATTATGTCTTAATGCCATACTGTCATTTGTAAAGCCACCTATGTAAACACCGACAGGTCGTCCTGCTACTTTATTGGCATATCCTGCGTCATCAAGAGCTTCTTGAGCAACCTCAAGAATTAACCTTTGTTGAGGATCCATAATAGTAGCTTCACGATGAGAAATACCAAAATATTCAGGATCAAATTCATCCAGAGGTGTGGTGAGAAAAGCTCCTCGCTTTGTATACATCTTCCCTGGCATTTCAGGGTCAGGGTCATAAAAGCGCTCAATGTTCCAGCGGTTTTTTGGAATATCTGTTACGGCATCTCCTTTGTTGATCAAGAAAGACCAAAACTCATCAGGGTTACTGATGCCACCTGGATATCTACATCCAATCCCAACTATTGCAATATCAATCATAATAAGCTCCTATTAATGATTTTTGAAAAAATGGAATAACAACTGATTCCAAATGTTTTATTCGAAGTTAACTGGTAACATCAGGCGCCATTGCAACCAAACACCAGAGTTAATGGGTGAATGACCATAAGCTGAATTGTTCTTTCTTTGATAGTGGCGCCAACCCATCGTTAATTTGCTGCGATTTCGTTCCCATGATGCGCCTAGGGTATAAACCATCCCACCATCTGAAGGAGTCGTTAATATGTCTCCATAAATGAGAAATCCATTACGATTATCATAAGAAATACGTAGTAATAAATTTTCACGCATTAAGTTTGGAGCAAGATAAGCTTGGCTTGATGCCGCTATATTTCCATGAGAAAGAACAGACGGTACGTGTGTAGACATTGCTCTTTGCTCTCGTGTCAACGCATGTAGTGCTTTCCAGTCTTTTCTTTTGTATGCATCGCCGTCATACCATCCTTCAAGTAGGACGCTCCAACCTGAGGAGCCTGTCCATTGAAGGCCTAAGACAGCCTTTAAATGATTGCCATAATGCCCTTCTCGCATGGGGTCGCTATTAGAAAAATATTTTCTGCTACCAAGTAGGGCGTTCTTTTTTTGATGACTACGTTCTTGAAAAAGCCCAGCTCCATGAATAGACCATTTATCACCAATAATATGAGTAAAACCTAACCCCATTTCTATCTTTCTTTTTTTTGAAAGGCGGAAGATTCCATATAAATCACTGTTACCAGCGAAGCGATACCAACGTAATGTAAGCGAAGGATCTCTGTCTTCGTTGTTTTTCCTTTCCATGAACGGGTTGGCTAAAATCATAGACCATGATTGATTTGCTGTGTATTTATCAAGGGAAAAAATATACTTTCCAACCAATGGTTCTGGGTTCATCAAACGTACATCTTCGCGCTGAATAAGATCAAGTGGTTTGAAACCAAAGCCCACCCCCCATGTCATTACCTTTTTTCCTACGGTCCATCCTAAACTTGATGAAAACTGACCGTCATAATACGCTTGATTGACTATTCCACGATAATGACTACTTTTTTTTGAATCTAAGGATTGCCTTAATAATCCTTGAACGTTAAGTCCTCCTTTGGAAAACCTAAAGTCAAGATCATTTCTCATGGTTTTTTCTGATAGGTAACCGAGTGACTCGGGAACATAATAGAGGCTTTTTTTATTGATATTTAGTAAGGAAGGGGAAAGAGTGAGCCCCATATGTAAATAATAGTCTTTAGCCTCTGTTTCAGATGGGTTGTTGATGCTTTTTGGATTGGCAGTAGTTAGTTCTTTATCTGTCAGATTTTCAGAATAGACCTGATTTGAGTACAGAAAACCTAGAAAAAAAGCAGAAAAAAAGAATCTTAATCTCATGTTACCAACCTGATAATGAGTTACGTATTAAGGCGGCAGGATTAAAAAACTCATCAGGTGCTTCCTTGATACTTATATTGTTGTAATTAACAACAGTACGTTGATTGACTTCGATGTCATTTAGTAACACCATGGTTAATATATGTTTGCGTCCTTGTTGCTCATCAGCAAAATACCAAGCTTCTTTTGCTCTTTTGCCTGAATCTACAAAAAGATCAGCCTTTATCGGTAGTTTTGTTTCTGCCTCAAGATATAATTTAACGCTGGCATACGTCACTCCTGTTTCGACAGCTTTAAGATTCAACACTAAGCAATCAGATGTAATTTCATTAACAGAAGGGAAAATATATTTTTTTAAAGTGCTAGGAACCTCAGGACATGTCACTTTTTTTTCAACCTGACCAGAGTAATCATCGCTCCAAGTCATACTGGCAATATCCCCCGTTGATGCTTCGCCCAATAACTTTTGGTTTGCTGTAATACGTAAAGGCCGCTGACTGTCAGGCATCAAGAGCCAAAATTGGTTAGCTAGCATTAATACTTTTTGACCAATCTCACTGGGTGATCTCATTATTATAAGAGAGCGTCTTTTTGGTTTTACATATACGGTGTATAAACGTTCTTTATCAAATTTGTCGTTTTTAAATAATTCAACGCGTGCCTCTGCACGGACTGACTCTGCTGGAATGCGAAATAAATCAGCTTTTTTAAGCATGCTACTGACATTTTCTGACGCTAATGCTGGAGTGAACAAGAGTGGGAAAATAATAAATAAATATCTACACATGAATTAATGCCTCGACAATGGGTTTTTTTGCCGCCTTATAACTTGCTAGCCAAGCTGCAGCTGCACATAAAATAATAATTCCTATGGCTGTGACGGCATAGAGTGAAAAAGAAACACTAACCAATAATGGATAGCCGACAGTTCTCCCAGGAGGAGGAGGCATTTGTAACCCTGCATAAGGCAGAATAAAAACGATTATCATCGAAATTAAAATGCCTAAAACAGTTCCTGCTATCCCCATTAGAATGCCTTCTCTGAGAAACTGGTTGACGATTTCTTTTGGTAAGGTGCCTAGGGCTCGCAAAGTTCCAATTTCGCGGGTTCGCTCAACGACAGCCATAGTTAGAGTGTTGGAAACAGAGAAAAAAACAAGGAAAGAAATAATGATCCCAAGGAGACCAAAAATTCGGTTATATAATTGACGTACTGACTGATAATAAACAGCCTGTTCCCACCATGGTTTAAAACTATATTCAGGGTATTCTGCTTTAAGTGTTTCTAATACGGTGTGTGTGTGTTTTGTATCTGTTAAATATAATGACAATGCACTCAATTTGTCACCCATCAATAACCTTTGAGCGAGACCAACATTCATATAAATTAGTCGTTGATCTACTTCTTTCCAACCCGTTGCCACGATTCCTGCTACAACTACATCAATAGCATTCATACTGCCTTTTGTCGTTGTTGATAAGAGAGTTAGTCCGGTTCCTTGCTGAGCATTTAGACTACGGGCTAAACCTTGGCCAATGAGAACAATATTTGCTCCATAGGTATTGATACTTTCATCTAATTCTTCTTGTGAAATGCTCAACATATCTTTTAAGATTTTTTTCTCTGCCGGAATATCGGCACCTACTCCCATGAAAGGAATGGATTTGTTGCCATTAGAAATAAGTCCTGAAAGCTCAACTTTAGGTAGTAATGTTTGAAGTTGTTTGATTTTTGATAATTGTTCTATGAATGCGGGATAATTTTCAATCCCATATTGCAAAGGCTCTTCTTCATCCAAAAGAGCTTGGTTTTTTGTTGTTACTGTAATATGTCCAAACTGATATGCTGCACCCTCCTCAAGTTGTTCATAGGTGTAGAGGGCAAAGCCACCTGCTACCAACATTGAAACACAGCCTAATGCGGTGATGAGAATAGTGAGAGTAGAGCGACGGCGTTCACGTAAAATGTTATACCAAGCCAATAGCCACATATTCATTGCAGCACTCCATCAGTAATTACATAAACATGATCACAATGAATGGACATTCTTTCGTCATGAGTTGCAATTAGAAAAGTGGCATTGTGTTGATTTCCTAATGCTTTCATCAGTTGAATAATTTGTGTTGCTGTTTGTGTGTCGAGATTGGCAGTCGGTTCATCTGCAATAACTAATTTGGGTGATTTGATGAGAGCTCTAGCGATAGCCACTCGTTGACGTTGTCCCCCAGAAAGTTGGTCCGGTCTGCGTTCTGCTAGCCCTGTCAAACCAACTTGTTCTAACATATCATCCACTTTTTTTTGTCGTTCATTATGTGGGATATTAAGTAAAATTAATGGGTATTCAATATTGTCTCTAACGGTCATTACTGGAACTAAGTTATAACTTTGAAAAATAAACCCGATAGCATGACGCCTTAACATGGTTTTTTCGTTATCTGTCAATTTGTTGACATTTTGACCATTTAATAAATAAGACCCCTCATCCGCCGTATCAATAAGTCCGCAAATATTAAGAAGCGTACTTTTTCCACTGCCTGAGGGACCCTTTATAGCGATAAAGGCACCAGCAAAAACCTCCATATTCACATTTTTAAGGGCATGGAATATGGAGTCTCCTATCTGATAGTTTTTTACGACGGAGGAAATGGAAATAACTGGACAATACATTTTTGGTTAATAGTTTAAATTTCAAAAGTAATCATTAAGAAAAATTATCATAACGTAAAAAAATCATTGTCAATTGATGTAAATGATAAAAAAGGTCAAATTTAAACAATGATGTTAGAAAGGTTGGTGTAGATCAAATGAGGCGTAAATAAAATGATGAATTAAGATTATTATTAGTATAATTTTTTTCTTATTTTGGTAATTTTTAAGGGTTGTAAACTATGGCTACGCTTAATATTCGAAGTTTGGATATAACTAATCAAACAGATATCCTCCAACTGGAAACGGCCATGTACACTGCATTTTCCCATTATTCGTCAGATTTATATAAAGGACAGTGGGAGTTTGATCATGATACAAAACGAGCTAAAACAATTATTCCATATGCGAGTCAACAAGTCTTTGTGGCAGAGGTTGATGGCACGATCATAGGCGCAATTATGATCAATCTGGATATGCAAGCACAAACGCAGTATGAAAAGATAGGATTTACTGCGAATAAGGAGCAAGGAATAACTGCGGAAGGCACTGTTTTATTTACAAATAAGGCAATGGTTGGAAGGAAAGTCGTTTTGATCTGTCTTGTTGAAAAAGCAGCAGAGTTTATTCGCGATCTAGGAATTAAAGTTATATATATGACCTGCAATAAAAAGCACTTGTTCGGTTATCAGCAGCTTGGATTTCACTTAATTGATAAAACCATGTTTAATGGACAACAAAAATTTTTCCTACAACAAAATTTACCTTAAGCGGACGAATTCGGGTTGCTAAGCAGTCTATTTTTTCTTCTTGACGCGTGTTTTCAATCCGCATAATCATACTCTAAGGGGTGACAACTATCCTGACATAGAGAGAAGGGAATATTTCCCCTGCTAATTTCGAGCCAAATCGTAAAGAATGTATGATGTTATTAGACAATGCAAAATTCATTAAATGATGTAATTATTAAAGATTTAAGGCATAATGAGCAAGCCTTAAATCCTTATTTCACAATAGATTAAAAAGGCAAAAAAAGGCGCTATATCCAATGGGTATAGCGCTTTTCTTATAGTTAGAACTTATTTTCTAATTCCTAAAATCTCTGTTAGTGGTCTATCATCGTCATGCACTTTGTTTAATTCTTCTTGTAGCTCAGATTCAATTCTTTTTTTAGCTTCTATTCGAGATTCATCATCTCTTTTATATTTATCAATATAATCATCATCAACAAGCGTATTTCCGATCTTATTCCATTTATGTTCTTTTGCTTGCTCTTCTATGTTATCCGATAACTGTTTTTTATTAGCTCTATGTTCGATCCAGTCTTCTTTGGTAGCTTTCACAAAATAAACAGATCGTCCATTTTCATCTTTATGGTTCATTACTCGACCTATCGCTTCTTTTTCGCTTTCTCCAGCATAACCGCCTTTTACTACTGTTTGCGATAGTTCCAATGCTTCTGCAATACTGATTTTTTTGCGCTTAAATTTATTTGGATTTTTGGGCTTGATAGTGAAAGAAAAACCCACAATTTTACGTTTAACTTTATGTTGTTCATAACTTACTTTAACTTCTGTACGCTCATTAATTTCATTAACTGCCGTATCTAACACACGAGCTTTAAAATTACCCATTTTTTGATATTCGTGATCCTCTATTCCTAGCTGTTTCCTAAATGCTTGCAGTTCATAGATAGGCGTTTTTTCTGCCTTAGACCACATCATTAATAACTCAAACAATCTTAAACTATAAATGCTTGTAAAATCGCTTGTTTGGGACAATCTATAGGTAGTAAAAAAACGTTCATACCCATCTATATTTATAATTTCATTGATTACAGACCTACTTAAAGTTATTTCAAGGCTTGGAGATCCTTTTTTATACTTAACTTCATTAACCCAACGAGATTTAACTTTTTCGCCATCATCTAAATAATAGAATTTTTGCTCAAATAATCGCTCTTCTGCTTCTAACAATATTTTATATGCGTTCTCAATAGTTGTATTAAATGTTTCTGCATAGCTTTTTGCTGTTACCGTTAAAGGTTGATTTTCATAAAGACCGCCATATTCTCTAGCACCTACTATAGCCAACTGAATTAATCTTGTTTCTGATAATGTAAG
>JASLFJ010000147.1 GCA_030150665.1 Enterococcaceae bacterium | reverse complement strand
CGATCATAAATATGAAGAATATGTTGCTCTTCTTGATGCTCGAAATAGTAACTCATACCCTCTTCTGCTAATAAGCGATCGATAAACTCAAGATCTGTTTCGCGATATTGGACGCAATATTCTCTAATGCCATATTTCGCTGTAAGATTCCATTGATAATAAAAGATACCCGCTTCCCGAAGGAGTGTCGTCACGATATCTTGGACACTTTGCCTTTGGAATATCCGTACATTTTGCCGTAAACCTAATCGAAAAATTCGAGGCTCTAACGTAATGGTATAGAGATAATATTGATTTTTACGATCTCCCTTGGCAATAGAAGTAATAACCCCATGAAGATGCCGCTGAACTTCCCCTTTTCTATATAGCGTAAAAAGCCCATTAAAATCGAGATAATCACTGGGATCTAAATAATATTTTTTAG
Organism: Enterococcaceae bacterium; assembly: GCA_030150665.1. Taxonomy (GTDB): domain Bacteria; phylum Bacillota; class Bacilli; order Lactobacillales; family Catellicoccaceae; genus JASLFJ01. The sequence continues at coordinate 19,429 of JASLFJ010000147.1, read as the reverse complement.
AAGCCACCACAATTTCTGCAACAAAGGGCTGGGAAATCTCCTCTTCTAAGGTGAAACTGACAACTTTTAAATTTTTATCATCGAGTGTTTGAAAGGTATAAAAATACTTCTGCTTCGAATCAAGCAGATGACTAATATTGTTCATTAAGTTATTCACTGACATTAAAACCTCCTCCCGATTTCATCTCCACAAAGGCATTGGGCTCTGAAGAGATTGTCTTAATTTGGCTCATCTGTGTTGAATCAATATAGGCATGTGAACCTGTCTTTAACCCTAAAGTACCTTGAGAGATGCTCCCCTGTAATGTTAAAGTGCCGTAGTTCTGCAAATCCCCCACTATCTTGGCAGAGGACTCAACAATCAATTCACCATGGTTAATAACATCCCCTGTAATTTCTCCTTTTACCGTCATCTTTCCTGCTTTTTCAACGGTAATGTTTCCGGCAATAGAGGTTTCGACAATGAGATGCGCTAAAACCGTTGTATTTCCGCTATGCCCTCCTTGCTCTTTAGTATCAATACTTATGCTGCCAGGTAAGACTTTGTCTGGTGTTAATAGCATCATCTTTCTTCTCCTATTTCGGTAAAGTTTAAATTACAACGTGTTTTTTCTCGCCTGCAAAGATCTCAGTAATTTGTTTTCTTGCTGTTTTTTTAACTCTTCTTTTTTAAGCATCTCCACCAAAGGCGTAAGCACTTTGACATTGTTATTCTTCGGCTTGGGATTAAATTCTCTCTCAACCTTCATAATTACTGATTTGAGATCATCATCATAAGGTAGATCACCTTTTTCTAACTCAGGATGAGCCGGTAAAGGACAAGACCAACGAAATCCAGATAAAGGCTGATTAGGTTTCAATAAATAAGCTTCATGAAACCAATGAAAGCACATAGCAAGATCAGGATCTTTATTATATCCTTTTAGCCCATCTCTGAAGGTTGCTCTTAATTCTAATAAGCTTGCCTGAGATCCCTTTTCTGCAGCTTTAGAGTGATTCTCTAAAGATTTTGGATAGTTTCCTTCAAAAATCTCATAAGACTTAGCGAGCGCTCTATCCGCTCGCAAATTATCTTGTTTTGCTGCACATTCATAAGCCTGCTTGCCTTTAAAATAATCCCCTTCAACATACATGTAATGATCGCCTAGCATTAACAGCGCATCTAGATCTCCCAATAAAGCAGCATGATAAATATAATTTTGCGCTTTGATATCATCTTTATAAAGTAGCTCTCCCTCCTTCTTTAACTTCGCATAAGCGCTATAGCCTTCCGGTAGATCATAGGTATTGAGCATCTTATTCACAATCTCTATAATTTCAGACATATAGTTTTCATAAACCCCTCCCTCTGCTAAGGTTTTATTATTTTCTCCATAAGATTCATATAAAACCAACATACGTTTTAAAGACTTTGTTTCTCCTGCATCAAGAGCTTTTTCATACAGAGCGATCTTATTTTCTAAAGGAATATCACGACTAAACGCGTTTTCAGCTTTCCTAAATGCCTGTCTGGCTTGCCAAGATACCTTCTTAGAAGCCGGTGTAACGCACATAAAAGGAAGAGTTACGGAATAACGATTCACCTTTTCACTGTCCAATGCTAAATACTGTTCATTCTCTCCCTTATGAACAGCACAAGCTTGAAAAATAAAAAATAATACACTCAAGCCTACTAATCGAATATTTTTATAGTCGAGAGAGAGTCCATAACAACGCATTCTCCTCATATTTTTTAATAAAAAGATCATTGAATTCCTTCTCTATTCATTTATTTATATAACGATGGTGACAAATAGAATTGACGTAATAACGATGCGGTAAACGGATTAACATCCCCAAATGCGGTTAGCTCATAACGCATCGGGACTCCATTTAAGTTGTAAGTCAATGATAAAACATGACTATCTAAACTTGTTATCTGTCCATGATCTAACATTCTAAATAGCGCCCATGGGCCTTGATACGTTAAAGTTCTCTGCCCTTGATTTCCCCCTGTCATACTTAATCGAACAACGGTTTCATGAGAAGGTATTGAAATCGTATTTGGCCATACTAATGAATAGCCATGTTTTGGTCCGTGAGTATAGACCACGTATTGTCCTTCTACATTTAACACACTTCTTTGAACCTGATGACCCATTGATGTTGGCGCAATTAAAAATTCAACCCCTAAAACTCCCTGTTGATTAAAGAAAGCTTTTCGGATTCTTTCTGCATTAGCAAGTTGTTCTCTAACATCCTCTTTAATTAACGATTCGTTATTTTCATTCGCCATTAAATTATCATTTAAAAACGGCGCTAAATCATTTTTATAAAATTGGGTAATGGTGCCATTTTCACCAAAGAAATGAATAAACTCCTCTAGTGATACATCCACTTTCGAGTCTCTATTAAAGGGATATTTATTTGCAAGAACCGTATTAAACTCATGATAAATCTCTTCATTCCATTTTTTATCAATTTCAGCTAATGCTGCTTCTAATATGACATTCCATGATTCAGAGGCTAAACGATTAACAATATTATTCATCGGTGCCGGTAATTTTGCAGCAACACGGCTTAAGGCATAAATAGGATCACTATCATGTAATGTAATGCGATTTTTAGCCGTTATTAATGCTAACTGACCTGAGTTAGGTGCATCTTGTATCGCTTTTAATTGACCATAAACATTTTGAATATGCTCCATTACCTCGCTATTGAAAATAGGTGTGATCGTTTCTTCTTCAGTCGTCGCAACATTTTTTGTCAACATATTCAACTTATTAAAATCACGATTAACTTTGGAAGAGAGCGCATATACATGAGATTTTTCAAGCTCTGCACGAGCCTTATCATCTTCAGGTAAATTCGCAAAAAGATAAGTATTCTCTTTAACCGTTGCGAGCAAGCGTTGGAATGGTTGATTTCCGCCTAAGACACTATCAAGGACTAAGACACCATCACTAATATTTTCAAACTTTTTCACATGCAAAGCATTTAACGCTTGGCGCCAATGGCTAACATAGTCTGCACTATAATGCTCTCTAATTTTAACTTTAAACCACTCTAAATCTTCAGCGGTATAAGAGACATCATCCCGTTCTCCAATAATCCAATCATCCACTAATGCGAGCTTATAAACGTTATCAGACTGCGTTGAATAATATTGCTCTAAGCCTTTTTTAGTGAATATCATAGGAACTTCTACTGACTTATTTTCAATTTTGGCATCAAAAATAATATCAAAAGCAGGTCCGACCTCACTACGAAGATCTAACGGAAGATCATATTTTGCAAAACCATAATGTTTGAAACTACGGTAAATTCGTTGCTCCATAGGGATTTTTCGTAGATCAATTTGCGACTTTTGCACCAAATTATCGTAAGGCCTTAAGACATTATCTGCTTCAAAAACCCCAAGTATTCTTTCTCCCCCGATATCTGTATGAAGTAGAGAATAATCGAGATGATTCATGAGACTTTTTTGAGTATTTGCATCTCCTGAGTACATTCTTTGCCAATAGTCTGCAAAGTGATTTTTCACAATATCAGGTTGTCTTGCCGTTTTTTGCGTCAACATATGAAAAACTCGTAATAGTTTTAGTTGCTCATCACTTTCTGGCTCCGATAAGGTTAATTCTTGCGCAACACCTGCCATTAAATGTCGTAAATATCGATAACTTAATAACCGAAGATAGGTCTCTTCAACAGCGCGTCCTACTTTTTTACTTTGACTAAGGCCTAATTGTGAAAAGACTGTTTGCGTATGATAATCACCAAGTTCTAACGTGGCATCTCTTAAGAGGTTTAACTCCGGCAACATCACTTTTCCGGTAGGATCTATTGCATCAGAAACATTAGCGATCTTTGTATATTCCTCTACTTTTTCCCTAACATGTGTTAAAGAGGTCTTGTTACTAAAATAGAAATAGTTTACAAAACCTAAAAAAACCGCAGATAGGCCAATACCAATCATTAAGCTTCGTTTTAAGACAGCTTCTTTTCTTGCTTTCTCTACAACATTATCTGTGGCTAAGCCTGACTCTTTTAAAATAACTTTATTAAAGAGATCTTTTGTAAAATGAGGTTTTGAGTAGCGATTATCCTGTGCTCTAATGGCATAGTAATCCAAGTGATATCGCTTAATAACTTCAGTAATAAAAATATTACTCGGCACACCTTGCTGATAAATACTCGTAAAATAGATGCCACGAATTAAGGGTTGCATCGTATACTTGTCGCTCATTAAAACTTCTTTTAAAAATTGGCTCAATATTTTTTTAACACCAGATAATTGCTGATAGAAACTATAAAGTGCAATTCGTTCATCTTCATTCGCATTATCAATCATCGCTTTAGGTAAGTTGCTATTAACACGCTCCACAAAAAGTGTATATTGCGTCTCAAAATCTAATAACCATTGTTTGTGGTCTTTTGAGGAATCAAGAGAAAAGGTAAAGCCTAATAGTTTTTCACGATCTTCATCTTTTAGGTGCTTAAAAAACTCTTTAAATCCTTGGAGCTGATCCATTTTTGAAAAAACAACATAAACGGGGATTTGGCTTGCAATCATACTAATGACTTCTTGAATCCTTGCCCGTAGTGTTCCTGATAATGAGCGTCTATTTACCACCGTAGAATTGATTAGCTCCGGTAAATCTACCACTAAAATGACCCCATTAAGCGGACGTTGTGGGCGAGTCACTCCAAGCCAATCTAAAAAGTCTAACCACAAGTGTCTGGCTAGTTTAGGATCATTATCTTCATCAGTTAATTTTTTTAAAGATCTTTGGGATAATAGCTCACTATCAGGATCAATAAACAGGGCCTCATCAGTAAACCACCAATTATAGCTATAAGGGTTCTCGCTTTGAAAATTAGAGGCTTCGAGCATAGAAGTATATAGAAACTCTTGACTAGAGCCTTCTAGTAAACTGCTTTTTCCTGATTCACCATGACCTAACACTAAATACCAAGGTAAATCATAAAGATGATTACCTTTTTGGTAATTAGTTTTAAGATGCCCCATTAAGCCATCAAGTTCTTCTCGCTGTTTTTTAAGATACTTCACTTTAAGATCCGTATGTAACAACTCATCTTTTTGTTTATCTCGGTAATATTGTCTTATCTCTTTTCTTTGTAAGAAACCGATAATGATTAATACAAATAGCGTGAAAACAATAGAGAAAAGTACCCGACTCGTAATTGAGGCAAAAGGTGTCTCTTCCCCGATAACAAAACTAGGCCCCTTCCACCATACTAGAACATGAATACCAATAAATAGTAGTAATAGTAAGGCAGGTACGGCTGATTTTAAGTAAGGAGCTAACATTTTCCAGAACTTTAGCACTGGATTTAAATATCTTAACTCTCGAGAAAAAAATCTTCTCATTTTCTCTATTCCTTCTGTTTTAAATGAAACTTTATTCAGTAACGATACTGCTATGCAGTAATTCAAATATTTGAGGTTCCCATTCATTTAAATGGGTATCTGTTATTTGAGTTATGATTATTTGGTTATTATGATTGGCTAATTCATCTAATCCTTCTCGACGATATATTTGTGAGATGGATAGTTGCCATAAAACTTTTTCTCTTAAATTTTGAGCTTGCTGAATTTGTTCATGTAGGTGATGCAAGGCTTTTATAAATCCTGATTGTTCATAGAATTCATCAGCTTGAAGCAAATAATTATTCCAGAGATTCAGTTGATAGAAATCTCTCTGATTATCCGTATCAATATCAGTTTTTACGTCAGCTTCTTGCGCTGTAAAAACAATATCCTCTTTTAACCAATGTAATGTCGCTTCTGTAATAAATGGCGTCCCATTACTAAAGGTTAATGTCTTTAATTGAGGGAGCTTTCCAAGAAAATCGTTTAATCTCTTTTTGATTTCTATCTCAAAAGATGGTGAAAAGAGCTTGTTAGCAACTAAAGCACTAATTCTATGTGCATCGAGCCAAAACGGAGCCCGTGTTAATGACTTTTCTAACTGTAACCACTCATCAAATACAACATTGTCATTATTTAATAATAAATTCGCGCGACTAATAACTTCTTGTGATGGTGAAGAGAGGGTTGTTTCGCCATTATTACTATGGATCGGAATTTCCTTAATATCCTCCCACAGCACCATTCGACGCATCATGGTAGCCAGCAAAAACTCTTCATTAACTTCCAGCTGCTCAATCAAGCGATTGGCAAATGTGCTATCTTTTTCCGCTTTAAGAAATTGGATAAAAGAGCTATAACTCCCTTTGGAAGATGATGCTGGGCTATTTGAAGACGTTACCGATTGTAAGATAGTGGCATCGCTCTCGATATTATTCCTTATCCCTAGCTGCTCGATAGCGTTAATTAAGTGATCAAGCTCTTCTAAGCTAACACCCTTTTGCGCTAGATTACTCTTGATATCCTGAAAGTTTTTGATCAAGGATTCTTGTTGATCTTTTGGAATCTCTGGGAAAGTATCTTCTTGCTTTTGTGAAACTCGTTTTAATAATTGTGTTAAAAAACGCTGACGATTTCGATCAATACGAGAACCTTCAGTTTGATAAGGATATGCCAACCAGTTTTTTTCTAAAAACAGTTTAAGCAACATGATAGATTGCGTAAAACTCTTTAAATCATTTTTTTGTAACAATGCCTGAATAAGAAAAGATAACACTCTGTAATCTTTACTTTCTGTGGTTAAAATCTGCCAAGACAGTTTTTCAATTTTAACCCATTCAATAGATTCATGGGTTAAGGATCCCACTTTCATAAGCTCGGTATCAAGCCATTCAAAATCAGCAGAATAACTGAGATCAGCACCTAATGGTGCTGTCTTTGAAATAGGGTTTTGAATTTTAAGAAGATCGATATTCATGCCACCTATCTCCAATGACAAAGAGTTTGTAACGCTTTAACTTGGGTATCAAAGTCTTTCAAAGAGAGTGTGTAATGACGATCATTGATGCTCAATGAAAATTGCGATTCCCCTATTAAATTACGGGTTGTAGCAATAGAGGGTAATCCCCTACCTTCTCTTAAAATGTAGCCTGTATCATCTAGTAACCATCGATATTCTACGTTGTTTTTTCCAGAAATAGACACAGGAACTACCCCCTTTTGGAGTGGTTTATCTAACATGATCTCTACACGGCTTATATTATTAATACAACTGAATACCACCACCCCTAAATCTTCTACAGATTGAGTAAAATAGAGAGAATCATAAAACTCTTGACTTTTTTTCGTACCAAAAAAACCGACCATATCAGCAGGTCTTTCCTGCTCCATTGATTGAATTTCAAACCATTCTTGTGGTTTTCTTGTTATTGAAGGCGGTAAAATATGATTATCCGAAGAAAATATAGGGGTATTAAAGGTTTCATCAAAACAAAATAAGCGATCTCTATCTACAAGAATCGCTTTGCAGGTTTCTATCTTCTCTAACAATGCCGGATTGTCCTGTGCGGATGCTGGCATGAATAAAATATTGCCAAATACTATTCCTAAGAACATCATGATATTTTTTTGATTCATCATAATTGTTCCTCTTGAGATAAAACATCCCTTAAGTTAGTCACCAAAGTTGAACTCGAACTACTCAATGAGATTGCATAAACCAGATAAATAATGAAAGTGATACATAAAACAGACAAAATGACTTTCTTAGGTGTCATCATTCGATCAAATGCATATTTTTTAGGAACGATATTGTCATAAGGCGAGACTATCTGCCCTTTTTGCTGTTTCCTATGTAATCTTAATTTATCGTAAAGACCGTGAACAATCGCTTCATGCTTTTTCTGTTCATGATAGGCCAATACTTTAAAACGACCTTGAAAGCCCAGACATAAACAGATAAATACGAATTCCAATAGATTGAAATATTTTTCAAAATCCTGTTCTAACTTCTTAATGATGAGATAAATTTTCTCCCCACCCCAAGATTCATTATGAAAATGAACCAGTAAAGATTTAGACATCCAAGAGGAACTCGCGCCCCATTCTGTACTCATGATTGCTTCATCAATAAAGGTACATAAAATATAGCGATAAGCAATAACCGTCGCTGTCTCTTGCCCTGATTCTAATAACTCATATTCAATACTGGTAATTTCATCAACACATTGTTGATATAAACGATTAAGATCTTGATGAGGCTTTTTTTGTTTTTTAGCCCGTAGAATCAATCCAATCAGCGGCGTAGCACAGTCTATGAAAAGATTGTCTTCATTAGATCCTCGTAATCGAAACCAATAATCAGGATCAAGATTGAGGGGGTTATCCTCTTCAAATAGAATATGTTCAATAAAAGTATCCCCATAAGGGTCTAATTTCGCAGCATAATCCTCTCCCTCAGAAGAGACGCTATCCTGTTTCGCGATATTGATATTATCTAATGGTTCTGATGGGTATGGATGTTTACTCATAACTCATAACCTCTATTTTTATTAGTATAAAATGTAGTATTCCTAGCTTTCTTCATATGCGGCCCTATTCACGAATTGCCCAAAATTGCATATCAAGACCTGGGAAATTCTCAGGTGGTACATGGAAAGCAAACCCACTAGATCCTTTTAGCATGTGCCAAGATGAATGGCTTTTATCTAATTTAAAATAGAGATAGTCCGCATGATAAGGGAGTTGTCTAGGCGTTACCGGCAGTGGTAGTAAAGGAATTGCAGGAAGTTGTACTGATGTGATATCACGAATATTTTCAATAGACGCAACTTTTGCTTGCTGTAAGAAGTAACGTTTTAACTCCTCTTGTGACATTTGCGCTTTTAATGCCAAAATAAATTCTGCATTATCTAATAATGTCATATCACTAATCGGGGCAATACTAATACCATATTCGCGAGGTTTAATTTGAATCGGAATCGCTCTAAGATCAAATTCGTAACTTAAGGCTTCTCGTAATAGGTACATCCCCTCTTTGATAGATTGATCAGGATACGCATGATCAAAACTTAAAAATGGTGGTGGAAGGCGATTTTCGGCAACAAAAGTGGCTAATTCTGAGCTGTAACGCATCATAAAATGATGTAAAACTTCAGGGTGCAAGTGGTTGGTATTTAATAGCCCTTTTAACTCTCCTTGCATTCCATTTAAGAGTTGCAACATCATAAAGTCAGAAACATCGGCTACGCCGCTTTGACTAGGACTTCCTACCCTTCTTGCAATGTTCTGCGCTCGAGTACGAACTAGGCCCTCTAGCTCCGTTAAATAACCACTAATAATTTGAATTTTTTTAGAATTTAAATGACAAGGGATATAATCTGGATATAACTGGACAGCCCCAGAATCAGTTTTATGTTGAACCCTTGCAATCGCAATAGCGCTATAAGAGCTCTTGTCTTCATTGCCTAACATTAAATCCAATTTTACGCGTGCAATATCTATCTCATCAACTTTTCCTATATCACTATGCGTATCTCTAACTAAACTTGACTCTTTAATGTATCGCCCAGCCCCCTCTGCACTATGACTAATCTCATATTGGCTATTATTCTTTTCAGAGACAACGAGATAGACAATTTCATTACCAGCTTGTGTAGATGAGACCTCTAAGGAGTGGGGGAGCAAATCTTCTACTGGAAAATCAAAATATGTCCCATCAGGCATAATACCAGAGACATAGTCTAATGTTATTTTTCCAAATTTAAGATGCTCCTCATTAATTTTAAAATCTAAGATACCGTAACGGTTTGTAATTAAACTTTTACTTCTAGATTCAATTAAATATTCAACATTGTTTTGCATTTGTTGAAAATGATGAGGTTTAATAAATAGTCCTTCAGACCATATCACTCGGCTATTTTTTGACATAATTTAATCTTCCAATCTCTCAAATTTTATTTCACGCTCTTTTGCAAGAATCATCATTTTTGCATTATCACCTGAGGCTTTAATCGGTAATATCTTTTTCCATAAAACATTATCAATATCAGCGTAATGCGCAATAACCCCCAAATACCTAGTACGATCTGGTATTTCAATTTGTGAAACATATTCATTTGTTGACGGCTCTATCAGATATTCCTCATGATCTAAATAGGCCTTACCAATCACATCTTTAATATCACCCATTGAGATACTGTCATAATCAGCGGCTAAGAATCGTGACTTATCTCGTAAATAATAGAGCTCAATCACCACAGATGTGGGATCACCATAAAAATTACTATTTATATAGTCTTCACCAACTAACACTAAATCAACCATCGAGGGCTGATCATCATTTTTTCCAACCTGAATATCAGGATCTGCAATAACCTTTGCAACTTTTCCTACTGTTGTGCATCCCAATAGAGAGATAGAAATAAGGAGGAAAACACCTAGGCGAATGTAATTCATCATATTTTAAACTCCAATGATCGATAGATTACTTTTGAAGGTCTCTAATCTCTTTATCATAACTTTGCTCAAAAATTTCCCAGAAGAGCTTATTAAACCCAGTTTGTCTACTTGAGGTAAGTTCTTGATAATACGCTTGATACATCTTCCAAGCCCATGACTCTTTATCTTCAATAGGTAAGTTTCTTGCCGCCCGATAATAATTAAAGCGTTCTGTTAAACGTTCAGGAGAGAGTGCTTCCAATATTTTCTCAAGTGCCACGTTAACCGCGTATTCCGTTGCTTTTTGATGATTAGCAATAAGTTCTAAGCTCTCCTTAATAGCAGCTGGCGCTGCAAGATGCACTAAACTTGCTTTTGAATCAAACATTAGATTAATCGTTTCTTCGTAAGACAATCCCATCTTTAAAGGATTATCGATAATGGGCTGAAAGATTTTTTCAGTAGAATTATGATTAATTTTTTTAGCTTGTTCATGTAGTTTGAGGAGACCGGCGACTACCTCTTTTAATGAGGCTCCAACCTCTTCTGCAATATACTGCATCTCGGTTGAACTTAAGTTGGTATTTAACTTCGCTTCTAATCCTTTGATAATAGGAGCTAAAATAAAATGAGAATTTTGCGATTGTCCGACACCGGTAGATGGTGAATAATCAATATTACTATAGTCAATTTCATGAGCACCCACAACGGAATCTAAATGATAAGCGGAATGTGATGGTGCACTACTAGTTTTACGATCTTGAACATCTAAAGCAGATAAGGGATCAATCGTTTCACTATTATTTTCTGGAATAATATTCTCTCCTAACTCATCTGCAAACATGCTATTAAGACTCTGTTTATGAAAAAGAAGTGGATCATTTTCCTTATTAGAAAAGGCCTGAAACTTAATGTGATATCCACCAATTGTAATAAGATCCTCTACCCCTAAAGCGATAGGCGTATCAATTTTTACAGGCGAATGAGAGTAGTTAATAAAAACCTTCCCAGAATGATCAATCAAACAATACTGCTGATCTAACACCACAATTGAACAGTGTTTTTCTAAGATTTTGTGCTGATCTGACGATAATTTCCAATTTGCATGCTCGCCTGATCCAATGGTGCCCCCTTTATTATCAAAAACATGTTCCGGATTAATCCCTATTTTTAACCCCTGACTATTCGTAATAATACAATGTAGCTTTTGACTATCCATATTTTGCTTCATAATTTCACCTTAAATTTTAATCTATTACGTAATTAATTATTGATCACAGTTTTTATCACTATGTTTCCATTTGAATATGCACATTTCTAGAAATATCAGTTTTACCAAGAAAAGAAGTCCAACCTAAGTAACTTCCAGTATCATCACTTAAATTGAGTGATTCCACTTCATTGGCTTTTATTTCAAGATCTAAGTCATAAACCATTTGCGTTCGAAGCATAAATTGGATGACTTTTTTTAAAACCTGATGCTCTTTGCCAAATGGTAAAAAATCCATAAATCTTGAGACATCTAAGTCATGGATCGTGATTATAAACTTGCTAGATCGATCTTTTATTTGGCTACCAAGTAACGTTGTTGCACCTAATTGATAATTTTGAAACCCTATTTGTGTTTGCTGTTCTGGCGCGATATCCACATAACGTAACCCCCACTCTTGAATGCTTGTCTGCACAGAAAAATAATGAGAGACAACGGCATTAATCACCTCTTGAGAACGGCTTCTACCGGTAATGAGGCCAATATATGACAACATTTTGCACCAATTTAAATCACTCTCTTGTCTTAGATCATTAGCTCCTAGCCCGATCAATGAGAAGAAACAATGAGAAATTTTATCCTGTGCATCTGGCAAATAGGTTTCATGATATCGATACTTTTTCCATCCCTCGTAAAGTATAGATAACGCTCTATGATTAAATAATCCTAGAAAATCTTTACTAATAGATTCATCATCATTAATCGCTAATTCATCTAGAAAAAAATTGGGCAAAGGCGACTGAGATCCTGATAATCCTAAAAATGTAGACTCTAATTCAAAATAATCTGAATGATTCACAAAGCTTTGGACATCAGTCGCAGCAAATCCCATATTAGCTGATGAAGTAAATAGGGTTTTTTTAGCATTTTGCTCAGATAACGGGGCAGATTCATTCTCTTCTTTTAGTAACCGCACCAATTTTTTGAGTTGATAAAAACTATAAAATCGCGCATTTTTTTCTAAATGTTCAAGCTTCATTTTCATATTAACGGTTGTTCTCCTATGACTGCGGGGAACTCATATCGCTCATTATTCGTCACGTTAATAACGGTCAAATCATGAAACGAATTAATACTGGCATAAAGACCAAAAAAATGACTCAGCACTTTTCCAAATAGGAAAAGATCCCCTTCACAAGAAAAAGCATCTTGATCTAATCTTAAAACAGAGCGAATACCTCGCACAGGCAAACCTTGGTAAATACGATCGATTGTTGAGGTTTCTATGGAGAGCACGCCTTCATTAATTTTCTTACGAGTAATTTTTTCAGATTGTCTATCATGAAAAGCCCTAAAGTCATAAGCTTTAATAATGGTTTGCAAACTCTCTTTAGAAAGTAATGAGGTGTAATTTAAAGATAGATTAGAGATCAACATCCACAGTAATTTTTCATCAATAACAGGATGTAACGGAACTGTTGGTTCTGTAATATTAGTAATAGTGACATAAGAGGGATCCGTATCTTGCGTTGCGCCAATATCTCCTTTTCCTAATTCCAGCGGCAAAAATCTATTTGTGCAAAGCATATCTATAGAAATTGTCTCTTTTTTAAGAATCTGATCGCTTTCATCACTTCGTGAAAACGAAATATAGTGGTCAAGACCACCATGATAAATATTCTCTTTAATACGCGTTCTATAAAAGAATGCATTCCCCTTTCTTTCACGTTCTTCCTCATGTTGAAACGTTTCAAAAGGGTAATATGTCCTATCCTGTACTTTATCAGTTTTTTGAACATACCCACTTCCCGGCGGTGTATTATGCTCAGACCAACCGGTGACACGTAAAAAGCTGAAAGCTTCAAAATGATCCGGCGTTAATCGCGAAGGAATAGCTAAATACTCCTCCTCATAGCCGGTGAGTAAAATAGGTTCCGCAGAGTATTCAAATAAGTTAATGGCAGGAACACAAAATATTTGCAAATGACGATCATTAATCCTGATATCCACAGGAAACGGCTTTGAAAAATGAAATTTAATTTCAAAATGATCATCACTATTATTGATAAAACATTTTTGCAAACCTGAGAGCTTCATGGAGAGTAAACTTTCAGGATAAACCAAATATTCATGCAAGATTCGATAACCTTGATAGACATTTTTAGGATAAGGCAAAATACCTTCCCCGGCGGCAAACCCTTCCGAGGTTAATAGCTCTTTTTGAAGATAAAAACTCTGTCCACTCACAATCACTTCTATATGACTTAAGAAATGATGAAACCATAAATATAAAGTATTGGACTCATATGAAGATTCTCCTAGAAAAAACGATAAATCTTGCAAATTCAATCCACTTAAAGCGTAATGATTTTGTGTCTCAAATTGTAAGTTCACAATCGTTTTGTCTCGAGAATGTTCAACATCTATTCCCGTTCGCAATAATGGATAAATAGTAAGACCTCTGCAGGTTGAAAAATGACAATCCACATTACTATCTAGCGCTGTTCCCGCTAATTTAATATCCGTTTCCACCTCTTTTCTTTGTGAAATCACATCATTAACTGGCGTAAATTGCACCATAGTTGCGCTAGGAAATGGTCTTAAATAATTAGGCCAGAGCATATTGATCATTGAGTGGGATAACTCAGGAAAATCATCATCTAACTTTTCTCGTAGACGGCTTGTTAAAAAGGCAAATCCCTCTAATAACCTCTCAACATCAGGATCTGTATTTTTGCCATCTAGAAACGCCGCTAAATGTGGTTTTATTTCAGAATATAAACGCCCTTCTTCTTTTAAAAAAGCAAGTTCTTCTCTAAAGTATCTATCAAAATTCATTGTCTTTTTCCCTTATTATTCAATATGATAGCGTTTATCGCTATTGTAGGTAATATCAATCACAATGCCGCTATAGTTCTTTTGATTGGAAGAGACTACTATTTCTGCAACAACATTTATTTTTAAGCTGGCGGGATTATTAGGATCTGAAATAAGATTAACGACCGCAGCTGTGATTCTCGGCTCAAAGGTTAAAATGGTCGTTTCAACTTCTTTTTGAATTCCCGAAAAAACATCTGAATCGGTATTTGCTGCATCATTCAAATCTAATAATCCAAGGTGAGGAGCACTTAATGCATGACCTTGTCTTGCATTTAATATCTTATTTAAATTATTTTTAATAGAAGTGATCGTATTCCCGATATCATCTTCAGTATGACGACTTCTTTTTTTAGCTTCTGCATTACATAATCTTTCAAAGAAAGAGTGTGATGCCGAGATTTTTTTAATAATTTGACTCATAAATCCTCCCTATTTAAATAAACAAGAAGAAGTGTTGGCAATAAAGCTAACACTTCTGTAACAACCTTGATCCAATGACGGTTATTGTTCTTCTTTATCTAAGCGCCCAACTAGTGATAATTCAAAGCTTGCACCCATATATTTAAAGTGAGGTCTCACCGCCATAGAAACACGGTACCAACCTGGTTCACCTTCAACATCATGAACAGTAATTTTTGCAGCTCTTAGTGGACGACTACTGCGAACACCTGCTGGTGGATTCTCCTGATCCGCAATATATTGTCTAATCCACTCATTTAACTCTCTTTCAAGATCCTGACGCTCTTTCCATGCACCAATTTGTTCACGTTGTAATACCTTAATATAATGAGCTAATCGATTGATAATCATCATATAAGGTAATTGCGTACTTAACTTATAGTTAGTCTCCGCTTCTTTACCTTCTTTAGTATTCGGATATCGTTTTGGTTTTTGAACAGAGTTTGCTGAGAAGAATGCTGCGTTATCACTGCCTTTACGCATCGTAAGACTAATAAAGCCTTCTTCTGCTAATTCATATTCACGTCTATCTGTAATTAAAATTTCTGTGGGAATTTTTGCTTCAATTTGACCAAGAGACTCATAAAGGTGAACTGGTAAATTTTCAACAGCACCGCCACTTTGTGGACCTATAATATTTGGGCACCAACGATAATTCGCAAAACTTTCAGTAAAACGAGTTGCTAAAGCAAATGCAGTATTTCCCCATAAATACTCTTCGTGAGATTCTGTGACATCTTCTTTATAGGCAAAGCTTCTTACAGGGTTTTCTAAAGGATCATATGGCGTTCTTAATAAAAAGCGTGCTGTTGTTAATCCTAGATATCTAGAATCTTCAGACTCTCTTAATGAACGCCATCTTGTATATCTAGCCCCTTCAAAAATAGACTTAATATCTTTTAAGTTAGGAAGATCCTGATAACTTTCAACTCCAAAAAACTCATGGCTGACAGATGATAAGAATGGTGCGTGTGCCATTGCGCCCACAGATGAAACAAACTGTAAAAGCTTCATATCTGGTGCTGATGGTGTAAAACTATAGTTTCCCACAACAAGACCGATAGGCTCTCCACCAAATTGCGCATATTCACTAGAGTAAACGTGCTTATAAAGCCCCGATTGTGTAATTTCAGGGGCAAATTCAAAATCTTCTAACAATTCATCTTTTTTAACATTTAAGATTTCTACCTTAATGTTTTCTCTAAAGTCTGTATTGTCTACTAAGAATTTAAGATTTCGCCATGAAGCTTCCATCTCTTTAAACTCTTGAGAATGGAGTACTTCATCCATCTGCGCTCCGATTTTTTGATCGAGTTCAACAAGCATTCTGTCTACTAATGTTTTATTAATAGGATCTTCGGCGCTATCATTTGCTAAAATATTTTCGATAAAGGCTGTGACGCCTTTTTTTGCAACATCATAACCATCATCTGTTGGCTTCATTCGAGTTTGCGCTAAAATCTCATCAAGTAAGCCTTGGTTCTGCCCTTCCTGTGAGAAAGATTTTTTTTGTAATTCTGTACTCATTATGTCCTCTTTACCTATTTTAGTCGTTTTCTTTGTCAGTAATGATGTCAAGTTCATCCAATAATTTTGCACGCGCTTCATCATTTGCTAATAACTCTTGAAGTTTATTTCTAAATGCTGGGATGTTGCCAAGAGGACCCTTAAGTGCCACTAAGGCCTCTCTAAGTTCTACCAATTTTTTTAATTCTGGTACCTGACGAGCTACAGCATCAGGAGAGAAGTCTTGCATTGAGTTAATACTTAAACTCACAGGGATCTCTTGATGATCATCTTCAACAAGACGATTTTTAACAGATGTTTCAATCGTTAAATTGCTCTCTTTCAAAACAGACTCAAAATTATTTTTATTAATAGATACAGTTGGACGCTCTTCGATAGAGTCCTCCTCATCAATTCCTTTAAAATCACCTACAACTAATAGTTTTAAAGGCAATTCCTTTTCTTCAGTAGCACCGCCATCTGAGGGTACAAATTTAATATTTATTCGTTCTTTTGGTGCGACTGAACCAGTTTTATTACTACTCATTTTTTTCTCCTATTTAAGAATTAAAGACCATACTTCTGACATTTATAAGCTAATGTTCTTAAAGGTAGATTTAATTTATCAGCTACTAATTGTCGTTTACCTTCGTTTTGTTCAAGCTTCTTTTTTAAAATAGCGCTTTCAATTTGGGTTAAAGTACCATTTAGCGTTAATGACTTATCTTCTAAGAGCTCTTGAATAAAATCCTCTATTAAGATGTTACTTTTAGATTTTGAACGTTTTCCATGGACTCTTTCACATGCCTTTAATATTCCATCTCTGGATTGATTAAATTTAGTTTCTAGATATGTTTCCAATCCGTGTAAATTATCCTCCCAATCAAAACTGAGGACTTCTTTTAAAAACTGGTCGTTATAACCAATAATTTTTTTATAAGACGGGGTTTTAGCATTAAATTGCGTAATGTATTTATCAATAAAAAATCTAAAATCGCTTTTTCGTTCTTTTAAATCCGGTAATAAAAATATTATTTGACTAATTTGTGCAAAAAAATCAGGTCGTAAAAACCTTCTTTTTAAAAGATCAGAATAATATTCCTTAGTGGTAGCAATTACCCGTCCACGGTATTCATACCGAATATCTGATTCAAATTCCAAATAATACCCATTTAAAAAAACAGATGCTAACGAAGCCTGAAGCTCCTCTGGTAAAAAAGAGATATTTTCTAATAATAAGGTGCCATTTCTAGACTGTGCTAAAAAACCGGCCGGTTTAAAAAAATCTTTCTCACAAAGTTCTGGCATTGCTTCGCAATCAATAATAATGAAAGCTTCTTTTTTACGGGAAGAGTGTTCATTTAACTTCTGGGCTAAATAAGTCTTCCCAGTACCGGTGCTACCAGAGAATAAAACGGAAACATTACTATTAACAATCTGTGCCATCTTACTTACAAGTGATTCCATCTCCGGTGTATGAGCAATAATAGATTCCAGGAGTTCCAACTTTTTAATATAATCTAAATAGGTTTTCTCTGATCTAGCTATAGACCTTGTGAGATAAAATCCTTCATCCTCTTTTAAGCGAAAATCTTCTATATTTTTTAAATGTTGCACTACAATATCTAGGTAGAATTTAAATAATTCCTTATTAAAATCACTTTTCCGATAATCTATTAAGCTCATCACAATGCAGCCTTGCACATATTCACCTTCATGAAAAAGAGGCATGATAATAAGCCCATTGTCTAAGTTTTCTGCTGTAATGATCTGTTTAAACTGTTGTGACTGGCTCTGCCAACCCCATAAATCTTGCACCTCTATCTCTTTTGCTTTCCTCTCATACACCACTTGAGAAAAAGGGTGTTTAAAATTATCTAAAGCAAACATTATTTCATTAAAGGAAGTCGAACCATGATCTAATGTGACGTAACTTAAATATCGATTATCAGAGGATATTGGCAAAAAAAATGTCGATTGAAAGCCAAATACCTCAGCGATGCAATGCACCATTGATTCAATCGCATCATTTTTATGTTTGATGCTTAAAAATGCTAAGATTTTTTGATAAGTTAGGCTCTCAATAGTTTTCATAGTATTAACCAACTTTACTCGTGAAAGACCCATCTTCTTCGACATTTAACACAATATTAGAGATCTCTTCAGATCTAGAAAGCTTCTGTAGAATGTGTAATGACAAGGATGGCAATAGCTCTCCTTCAATAATAGCCTCTATCATCCTTGCCCCATTTTCAGTACGCGTAATCTTCTCTAAAATGGAGGGTACTAATAGATCGGATAAAGCAACTTGTGCGTTATATCGAGTCATGAGGGATGATTTTAATTGGTTTAATTTATAAACCACAATTTCTTCCATCACAGAATTTGAAAGGGGCAAATAAGGTACTATTTCCATACGTGCTAATAATGCCGGCTGGAAAAATTTCACAAGCTCTTGATACAAGTAATCATGAAGTTTTTTGGTATCCTCATGATGCTCTACAATAGTTTTATAACCTAAATTTGAGGTCATAAAAAAGAGTATGTTCTGACAATCAATCAATCTTCCTTCCCCGTCAAGAATCTCTCCCTTATCAAATGCTTGATAAAAAATATTAAGCACTTCAGGATGCCCTTTTTCAACTTCGTCAAGCAACACAACCGAATAAGGTTTTTGTCGTATCGCCTCAGTTAATATACCGCCCTCACCATAACCGACATAACCAGGAGGAGAACCAATTAAACGAGAAATTGTATGCTTCTCTTGGTATTCAGACATATTAATCGTTGTTAAAAACTGCTTCCCACCATAGAGAAGATCGGCAATTTGCAATGCCGTTTCCGTTTTACCGACACCACTTGGACCAACTAAAAGAAATACGCCTTGTGGACGCCCCTGTTTATGTAAATCAGCTCTTGTTGTTAATAATCTTTGATGAATTTTATGAATCCCCAGTGACTGCCCTTTAATACTCTCTTCTAAATAAGTAGGTAACTCTGTCATTTTCACTAAATCATCAGCATTCATTTTATTGATTGGAATACCGGTCCAATCTGAAATG
>JASLFJ010000026.1 GCA_030150665.1 Enterococcaceae bacterium | reverse complement strand
TGGTGATATGATGCGATATTGGGTCGTTTTATTATGGTCTTTTCTTTTAGGTCAAGTAGTTGGTTATATTGGTGCTGCTTTAAAACAAACCCCTTATAATTTTACACAAACAACCATCGTTTCTTTAATTGCTGGGATTGTAATTATGATGATTGGTTGGACCGTACTTCCTAAACAACATAATACAACATCAAACAAATAAAAAATGAGTCCACATCAGGACTCATTTTTTTTTGTTTGATATTCATACGCAACTTGCTTTAGTTCATTATAAATCGCATCTACTTCTTCTAAATCAAAAGCATCCGCACCACTTGCAAGAGGATGTCCGCCTCCATGATGTGCTTTAGCAATTTCTTGAATTGACGGTCCTTTAGAACGTAATCTAGCTCTATATCCCTGATCAGGACCTTGTTGCACAAATAAGCCCCATACACAGACCGTATTTATTTTCCCAGGCAGAGGAATTAAACTCCCCGTCTCAGCTTCTAATACGTCATATTTTTCTAAAATATGATACGGAATAATAACCCGAGCAGCACCATACTCATCAACCATTAATTGCTCATAAACATAACCAATCATCTTAGCCACATTTGGATTAATTTCATCAAGTTGACGTGATAAAAGATCAGCATCAAAAGAATACGTTCTTAATTGACTTGCAATAGCTAGTGTATGAGCGGTTGTTGCTGGATATAAAAATCTTCCAGTATCTCCAACGATTCCTGCATAAAGCACACGAGCAGCTTCATCAGATAAAACTAATCCTTGAGATTTAAAATGATTATAAAAATCAACAATCATCTCGCTACAACTACTAGCCTTTGTATTGACCCATTCTAAATCTCCATAAGGAGTATCTTGAGGATGATGATCAATTTTAATTAACATATCCCCTAACTTAAAGCGGTCATCACTAATTCTTGGCATATTGGCTGTATCTGTAACAATGACAAGAGCCCCTTTATAAAGATGATCAGAAATATCATCCATAGTTGCTAAATAAGTTAAATTTTCAGTCATCTCTCCGACACAATAAATCTGTTTATGGGGAAAACTATGCTTTAAAATTTTTCCTAATCCTACTTGAGAGCCAATAGCATCTGGATCAGGACGTTGATGTCTATGAATAATAATTGTATCATAAGCTACTATATATTTAAAAATCTGTTCTAATATCTTAAATTGTTCCATTATCATCACGCTCTTTCCATAATTTGACAAGCAACCATTGCCTTAGCCACTAATCTTCGATCTACAAAAACGGAAACTTCAACTTTTCCAGATCTTCTTCCTAATTCAAGTAATTGCGGTTCTATATATAAAATACTATCTAATTGAATCATCCGTAAATATAGTAAATTCATCTGTTCAATCACAATATTTTTCTTTTCTAATTGATAAATCATTTTCTCTACACTATCTGTTACTAATTCACTTAAAACACCAAAAGATAATGTTCCTACTTTTGTGATCATCTGTGGGGTTACTTCAAAACGATAACAAGGAACTGACGTATCAGAAATGGGTTCAATCGCATTCGTAATTTGATCTGAAATAGTGTTTCCTATTTGCATCTGTTTTTGTGTAATTTGCATCGCTTTCATAACATCTCGTCTTGAGACAATTCCTAATAACATAAAATCATCAGAAACAACGGGCATCATCTCAATGCCATCCCAAATCATAAGATGTGCAGCACTTGCAATACTCATATGTGTTTTTGCATAAATAGGAGTTTTTGTCATTACACGTTCAATAAGACATTTGCTTTCTTTACCTAATACATCTTTAGCAGTAATAATACCAATAACACGATTTTGTTTATTAACAACAGGCATTCTAGAATGGCCACTTTTTCTAGCTAAACTACGGTAATCTCCAACTGTCTGATCTAATGTTAAATAAGTCGTATGATCTTTGTGCGTATAGATATCTTCGACAAGCAAAATTTCTTTTTTAATCAGTTGATCACTAATCGCTCGATTAATTAATGTTGCTACGGTAAATGAATCATAAGTCGTTGATAAAACAGGAATTTGATATTGATTCGCTAAATCAATAATATGTTGCGATGTATGAAATCCTCCAGTAATCAGCACAGCAGCACCTTCTTTGATTGCTAATTGCTGCACTTCTTCTCTATTACCAACAATCATCAAAGAGCCGGGAGTAATATATCGTTTCATAGCCTCAGGTGTCATCGCACCAATAATAAATTTGGTTAAGGTTCTTTCTAAACCTAATTCTCCACCTAAAACTTCTCCTTCAATAATTTTTAATACAGCTTGAAAGGTTAGTTTTTCAATATTCCCTTTATATTTTCTCTCAATTCTTATTGTTCCTACACGCTGAATAGTTGAAACAAACCCTAAGTTTTCTGCATCTTTAATTGCTCGATAAGCAGTACCTTCACTTACATTTAACTCTTTTGCGATGCTTCGAACAGAAATTTTTTCCCCAACAGGCAATGTTTCTATATAATCTAATATTTGTTCATGCTTTGTCGCCATGTTATCCATCCTTTTTCTGTTCTAAATTTATATATATATGTCATTTTTATTTTACCATAGATAGTTTATAATAAACTAGTAAGGCTATAAATTATTTGTACTTCTCAAATATCTTCGATATAATATCAATAACGCTTATTTCTAAAATGAAAGGATTTTTATCATTGTGTTACTCATCTTAAGTATCATCTTATTATTATTAAGTACGTTCCTTTATTATAAGAAAACTCAACTATTTATATTATTTCAAAAAAACTCATCGAAATCAACATATAATCCTTTTACTCGTTTTGCTTTAGGTTATGCTATTTTAGGAGTTATTGGCATTGTATTAACACTACTTAACGTTAGCTTAGTTTTACAACTTATCTATATTTTTTGTATCTTATTATTTTCAACAATTACCAGTTTAAAAATTGCTAAATTATAATAGGAGGAGTTTATAATGACTCAGACATATAATCGTATTATGATTGCTATTGATGGTTCTAAACCTGCAGATAAAGCCTTTAATAAAGCGATCAATATTGCTAAAAAAAATAATGCACAGCTATTTATTGTACATATCCTAGATACTCGTGTTTTTCAACACTTTACAAGTGTCGATGAAAATATGTTAAATAAAACATCTGAAGCTGCTGAAGAAACATTAATTGACTATGCTAGACGAGCAAAAGCAGCAGAATTATCTCATGTTACACCAATTATTCAACATGGATTACCTAAAACATTGATTGCTAGAGAACTACCTACAGAGTATGATATTGATCTTATTGTATTAGGCGCTACTGGATTAAATGCTGTTGAGCGCTTATTAGTAGGTTCTGTTTCAGAATATGTCGTTCGTCATGCATTATGTGATGTACTGATTGTTCGATAATCATACAATAAAACCTTCTTATTAAAACAAGAAGGTTTTATTGTATAAATGCTGTATCATCATCTATAAAATTATATGTTGCTAAAATTGTTTCAATAGATTGTTTCATCAACAAACTGTATTTTTGTAAAGAAGACTCTATAGATTGATCTTCTTCCTTAGACTCATTAAAAGTAATCACTAATCCTTGAAAAGCTTTATAACTGACAGGCTGAATAAACATGAGATGCTCTTGTGTTTTTAAAAACCATCCTAAATCAAATTGACGCTGATAATACCCCAACAAATCAGTATATAGAGGATGATTGATTTGTTTGTTCATCAAAAAATCTAACCATTTTATAGGCATATCAGGAGATAGACTGAGTGCTTGAATCATATACTGATCTTGTACATTATAACTGCTTCCTGATAATATTCTAGATAACATATTAAGAGCTGTCTTATCTTGCTGAAAACTCATCTGAATAAGCTGCTCTATAGTAAATAAACCAGACATATTCTCCTCACCAAGTCCTTGTGGATAGCTCCCATCTGTGGGTAAATACCATACTGTATCTTCTAGATAAAGATTTCCCATTTCAATTTGTTTAACAATTAACCACGGAGTAAAAAAATAAGAAAGATCATCAATTGTTAATTCAGGAGTTTTTCCAAAAGATAGAGGCTTTAATGTATACTGATCTTGATAAATCACAAATTGATCAATCTGGCTTGGCAGGTTAGCGAGATGATCATTAATATCATCATCTAATACTTGATAAAAATTCATTAAGTATGAACCATACTCTTCCGATGTATATGTTGACAAATATTCATTAGGTATAGGTTTTTGTAAAAAATAACTTTGCCATCCATAATATAAATGACTTAATACCCCCATACATAACAATATCGTCATAATAATATAAGTTGCTATCTTGCCTTTCATGATCAAGTTAAAAACCTTTCTTTAATTTCAAAAGTTATCATTAAAAAACGCAATCTTTA
The DNA here is from genome assembly GCA_030150665.1 of Enterococcaceae bacterium. GTDB lineage: Bacteria > Bacillota > Bacilli > Lactobacillales > Catellicoccaceae > JASLFJ01. The sequence goes on along the minus strand of JASLFJ010000026.1, from coordinate 2,701 downwards.
AATTAAAGATTGCGTTTTTTTATTACGCTGGAAATAATGCTTTAATTTGCTCAACAGCATTTGGTCCCATAATCTTAGTACCATATTCTTGCAAACGTCGATAAGAAATATTGACTTTTTGTCCAAATTCAGACATGATGGCTAAAGCATTTAAATATTCTGTTCGATTTGTAATATTCATTAATTCAAAATACAAGTAATAAAGATCATTCATGACATATAATTCTAAAAGATCATCTTTTAATGGCCACTCATAAGCAAATTGAATCACATCTTCAAACTGATTAAATTGAATCACACCTACACAATTACTTGCTACAAACATCTCTTCTAAATCTTGTTCTGTTACAGGTGGCGTTTCTGGATCAGATTTGGTCAATAATTTTAATAAATCTTCTTCATTAAGTAATGCTGTTTCTTTTAAAATATCTAATGCTGCTGCACCATTTTTACTTATATAAAGTTCAAGTCCATTTTTATTAGGAAGTACTTGAAAAGTTACAGAATCTGTATCTTTAAATTGATGTTCAATATCAACTTCTTCTAGTATACTATGAAAAAACTCTTCGATTTGTCCTTGATTTTCTAATAAATCAATCATCATAATTCCACGAGCTGCCAAATCTTCCTTGCGTATTGATACACGAATTGTATTTTCATTAATACGTTCCACTTCCATGTGTATACACCTCACTTTGCTTAAAGATTGACAATAGATACTATATTCATTCTATCTTAAAATAAAAAAAAGTAAAGTTTTTTAAATTTTTTAGAGAAAAAAACCTTCATTTATACATTGCATAAATGAAGGAATTTATACTATAAACCAGCCATTAATTGTGCCTGTCTTAATTCTAATGCACGAACATCTCTTGGTAAGAAGCGTCGAATCTCATCCTCATTAAATCCTACTTGTAATCGTTTATCATCTAACATTAGTGGTCGGCGTAATAAACCCGGATTTTCTTGTACGAGTTCTAATAAATCTTGAAGAGGAAGATCATCTAAGTCAATGTCTAAATTTTGAAAAACTTTCGAACGTGTTGAAATAATCTCTTCAGTACCATCTTCTGTCATTCTTAAAATTTCTTTAAGTTCAGAAATCGTTAATGGTTCTGAAAATATATTTCTTTCTACAAAGGGAATATCATGCTTTTGAAACCACGCTCTTGCTTTTCGACAAGAAGTACAACTTGGCGATGTATATAAAGTTAACATGAGTGAATCACTCCTTCTTTAATTCTTATAACTCATACGTGAAAATATTTGTAATGCCTTACATTTATAATTATACATGATCTAGTGAAAAATTTCTACATATTTTTTGAAACTTTTTCAAATAAGTATAAGGAATTGTTCATGTTTTTCTTAATAATAGTCTCAAATTAAGGGTTAAAATTAAGATTTGTCATTAATTGGATATATTAAGTATTTATACAATAACTAATTGTATAAATTCTTCTAAAGGAATATTTCCAAAATAAGGAGTTAAATCTATATCTTTAAAAACTTCCATTAAATGATCTTCTCTATATAATTGACCTACAAGAAGCTGTTCAATATCACTGACCGGTTTAAATCCAAAGAAATCTCCATAAATTTTTGCATCTTTTATTGTACCAGATTCAACATTTAATTGAATTTCAATCGTTCCAATTGGAAATCTTTTTTTACGAACCATAGAAAATTCTGGAGACTTACCATAATTCCAATCCCAATTTTGATATAACTCTTTTGAAATTTTATCAATACCTTCCCAATCAGCTTCTGTTAATTCATAAATTTCTTCATCTTTTAATGCTTCAGTATCAAAAATATTTAATAACAAAGCATCTCGAAAATCACGTGTAGTCATTGTTTGATACTCTTCTGATAAATAAGGTTTAATATTAGTCACACGTGATCGAATAGATTGAATCCCTTTAGACTGAATTTTTTCTTTACTTACCTTCAGTGCACGAACTACTTCATCAATATTACTGTCAAATAAAATGGTTCCATGCGCAAACATACGCCCTTCTGTTGCATACATTGCATTACCTGAAAATTTCTTATCCCCTATAACTAAATCATTTCTTCCTTTAAGTTCTGCATCTTTCACTCCCATTTGATGAAGCGCATTAATAATTGGACGTGTAAATTTTTCAAAATTCAAATGAGATTGACCATCATCAGGCATGATAAATGAAAAGTTTAAATTACCGTGATCATGATATACAGCCCCACCACCACTTAATCTACGAACGACTTTAATATCATGTTCTTTCACGTATTCTGTATTAATCTCTTCAATAGTATTTTGATTTCTACCAATAATAATAGAAGGATCATTAATATAAAAGAGTAATATAGGCTCATCAATTTGTTTTTCTCTTAATAAATAAGTTTCAATCGCTAAATTAATTCTTGGATCATTCATCTCGTTTGGCACATATAACACTATTAATTCCTCCAATATAAATATTATTTTATCATTTAATATGAAAACAGAAAAAGATTAAAAGATAAATATCTTTTAATCTTTTTCATCAAGACGACGATACACATCAATCATCTCTATTGCTAAATCTTTAAATGTAATCGCATTCATCAAGTGGTCTTGACTATGTACAGTAAGAAGTGTCACAGTAATATGCTCACCTTGTGCTTCTTTTGTTAATAATTCTGTTTGAGATTGATGAGCTAACACAAGAGACTCCTC
>JASLFJ010000152.1 GCA_030150665.1 Enterococcaceae bacterium | reverse complement strand
CAAAAACACAAACTCTTCTGCGGTTCTTGCGATAAAGTATTGCTCTTCTAGACGCTCTAAACTACCCTTAATCCGTTCTCTTAATGCCTTAATGTCTTGGTCTATATGATCAATTGATAAAACCACAATATTATCAAAAGTGCTTTTAACTTTATCGACGTAACGTATTAAGAAGAGTGTTTTTAAAAGATCAATATCTTCCTCTATAAGTTTTGAATTATCCTGCGCCTGCTCAAATGCACGCTTAATTGCTGGCTCTAAAAAACCTTCTATTGGCGCATAGAATCGATAAAAAGGAACCAATTGATCAAGCCCCTCTGTCCTAATCTGTTTTGTCGCAGACTGGAAAGCATCTAACAATGAACGCTCCCCCATTGCTAAATGCTTTCCAGTAGCCCCTTTTTCTCGAATCGACTCAAAAACATTTTGAACAAGGACAAAATGATAAGGGATAAATGGATAGTTTTTTACAAATGTACCTGCATCTGTATATTCTTTAAAGGCATAAGTTGTAGAAGGTCCAAAGGAGAGCTGACTGCGTAAAATATCTCCTTTTTCCTCAAAGATAGTGGTCAGAGGTGCTATTGCTTCTTCTCTCTTTTCTAACAACCTTTTTTGTATAACCTCTTCAGTATTACTACTTGATAGGCTTATTCTTGTAGGAAAGCGTCCTTGTATTTTAGAAAAATCATTACCTTGCTGGCGATCTAAATAACCGATTGCTTCGTCAATATTCGCTTGCGATGTTACAACAACCCAGGCTCGACCGGCACATTTAACACCAAGGTCTTCAACAATAGTTTGTAGTTTTAGCATCATACTGGTGTTATTACCAATAAACTGCCCAACCTCATCTACAAGAAAAGCCACATTTTTACCGGGATGTGCATCAAGGTAATCTCTGACCCACTCGCAAAAATTATCAATACTCAGAACTGTGTTTTCTTCTAGATTTTCTATCAGCTTTTTAGCCGTCTCAGAACTTTTTCCAGTTGCAATCAAAGCTTCAACAACTTCATCAAAATAGAAATCATAACTGTCTCTATTTTCAATCCAGTTTAGTCCTGTAATTTCTTCAAAGCTCTCTTTAAAAAGATCATATTTCCCTTCAGAATCGAGCATCGCTTCTAATCTCGCTAAATGAGGAAAATCACCACTATAGCCAATATACTCATTAAACGCTTTATAAAAAACATTTAAAATTGCATCCTCACGATCTCCCGCTTTTGCATGGGTATCAATATTGAAGAGAATCGCATCTGTATCTTGCATGCTAACTCTCTTTAAATTAGCGAGCGTCATAGGATCAGTAATTTTTTCTTCAAAAAAGGAGTATGCGGTTTTAGGATCTGGATGTTCTGGGGTTGATACCTCCTTATTTTCTAATAAATAAGAGAGTATTTTTAAAAAGTGCGACTTCCCTGATCCAAAAAAACCAGCTATCCAGACCCCAATGTTATTCGCGCCACCTGTGCGATGTTCTATTACAGAGAGATAATTATCAAAAAATTTATCAAAATGACCTTTCAGCTCTCTCGTTACGACATATTCATCTAATTCAGTATAGATACTTTCAATATCTTGTTGCTCAGCTTTGATAACACCATTTATATTACGATTAATATCTTTTTTAAATATCTCTTGTATCTGCATCTATAAAATCCTTACAAAGTATCTCTTCATCCATCAATAGGCGTTGATTAAAAAGAGAGGGGCATCTAATTTCAACAATCCTCTATTATAGATAAAATATAAAAAATAATTACCTTAATTATCTTAATTATCTTAATTATCTTAATTACCTATTGGAAACTTACATTTGAAGAAACAATACTTAAGTTCGGCAACAAAAACCTGCAGTCAATAACTTTAACCAGCAATTTAGATGATAAATATCAAGTAAGTATGGATATATCGTTAATCCGAGGAGTTTAATGTGAACGCTCTATAATAATTACTAGAATCTACACGCCCAAATGGAGAGAGTGAGTAACCATCATAGTTCCCTGGATAAAAAAGCACTAAAGGAGTAGCCTTCATTATGTTTTGTAACGCACTAAGAAGTTCATGCCCACGAAGCAAGGGCCAAGCGGCCCCTAATCCAGAAATAATCACTAAATCTTGAGCTTCTAAATCGTATGATTTCTGAATATGCTCGGCAATTCTGCTCTGACTGAGAGGGACGGAGAGTAACTCTTTTATCTTCAAGTGCCCAACTCTCCTTTCTTGCATTTCGATTCGATTTAGTAACTTTCGTCTTTTTAGCATCTCTATTAAAACTTCAAAAATATTGAGATGAAGAACATTTTTAGAACTCAAAGCCTTCTCTAAACTTTGGAAATGGGCACGCACAAACAGTTCACAATCTGCAGGATAATGAAATATCCAAAAAGGAACTTCATTTCCGAGGCTTTCACCTTTTAAAAATCGAGGATCTAACAAACGTGATGGCAGTGCATCTAAATCTTTGCGCAATTGTTCTATAGTGTACACTCAAAAACCTCTTTCAACTCTGCTCTATTTAGTTTTTTAAGCCATTTATATAGCTCTTGTGTAGGATAGACCGCTTGAAGTCTCTTTGTTTTACTATCGCTTAAGTATCCAACATCCGAAAGGACCTTTATCACTGTAGCGCCTATATTATTTAGCGTTTTATCCGCAAATACTCCTAATTCTGATATATACCTTTTTCTATCTTCAATGAATTGATCCCAAATATCAGGTGGAAGGACCTCTTTAAAACGGCGTCGATATTCCCCTAAAATATTACACATAAAATCAACAACTATGGGGGAATCTAATAAAATTAACAGAAGCATCAATTGAGAAAATGCTATTTGATCCGCAACAACTAACTCTTGTAAAAAACTCTCTTTTAGATCTTTAGTCTGCTCTATTCGTCGCCGTATCGTCCTCATATATCTCATAGAGGTTTCAACTGAGTTTTTTTGTAAAGGGTTTTCTTTTTCAAACAACTCCTTCCACTCAGCGGCTGTGAGGTTTTGCAATAAATAGGGGGATAATATCTTTGTTTCGGCGCGTAAGAGAGCGCCTGATGTCAGGCTTCCAACATAACTTCTTTTTGTTAGATCGTTCCTCATGTTATCACCTGGTTGTACACCTACTATACCTAATAAATTTTTTGCCCTTACTTAAATATAAGTAGCTCTATCTATCATTAAGATGATAATCAGATTATTAATATTAACTGATATAGATATCATCGGTGATAAAGTTGCAACAAGCAACAAAAAACCCTTGTAGAAACAAGGGTTTATAGCATTGTCTGGCGGAAAAGGAGGGATTCGAACCCTCGATACGCTATTAACGTATACACCCTTAGCAGGGGTGCGCCTTCAGCCGCTCGGCCACTTTTCCTTTTTGTTATTCGCTAGCTCTGTAGTGAATAGACGTACTATTATAATAATTCTTTCCAAGATGTAAAGCGTTAAAATTGATCAATTGATCTCCTCACTCTTTTCGCCTCGATCTTGAATCTTTTATCAATTTTCAAATGCTAATGCTCTTCGCTCCATCAGTTTTGCAATCATGATGAGAACAACATTCACCGCAAGATAGATCACGCCTGCCATCGCATAATATGTGATGGAATCATATGTTTGCCCTGT
>JASLFJ010000133.1 GCA_030150665.1 Enterococcaceae bacterium | reverse complement strand
GTGGGTACAAAAAAACAAGCTCAAGAAGCAATTAAAGAAGAAGCCCTTCGTTCAGGTCAATATTACGTAAACCATCGTTGGTTAGGTGGAACATTAACAAACTGGGATACAATTCAAAAAAGTATTGCTCGTCTAAAAAACATTAAAAAAATGGAAGAAGACGGTGTTTTTGAAGTATTACCTAAAAAAGAAGTTGCAGGTCTTAACAAAGAGCGTGAGCGTTTAGAGAAATTCTTAGGTGGAATTGAAGATATGCCACGTATTCCAGATGTAATGTTTGTTGTAGATCCTCGTAAAGAGCATATTGCAGTTCAAGAAGCACGTAAATTAAATATTCCTATTGTTGCTATGGTAGATACAAACTGTGATCCAGATGAGATTGATGTTGTTATCCCATCAAATGATGATGCTATTCGTGCTGTAAAATTAATTACAGGGAAAATGGCAGATGCAATCATTGAAGGAAAACAAGGTGAAGATCAAATCGTAGAAGAGATCATTGAAGAAGTTATTGATGAAGCAGCAACAACCATTGAAGAGATTGTTGAAGTTGTTGAAGGTGTAACTGAATAATCTAAGTTTATATAAATGAAAGAAATCATAAAATAAAGATTTAGGGGGCTATACTCATGGCAAATATTACAGCAGCAATGGTAAAAGAGTTACGTGACCGCACAGGTGTTGGTATGATGGATGCGAAAAAAGCACTTGTTGAAGTTGAAGGAAATATGGAAAAAGCAATCGATTTACTTCGTGAAAAAGGAATGGCAAAAGCAGCGAAGAAAAATGATCGTATTGCTGCTGAAGGGCTAACTTATGTTGCTGTTCAAGATAATATTGCAGCAATTGTTGAGATTAATTCAGAAACTGACTTTGTTGCTAAAAATGAAATGTTCCAAGAACTTGTAAAAACAATTGCTTATAAAATGATTGAAGCACGTCCTCAAACCATGGAAGAAGCACTAGCGGTTCAAACAGATAAGGGAACGATTGAAAGTGAATTATTAGAAGCAAACACAGTTATTGGTGAGAAAATCAGTTTCAGTCGTTTTGATATTGTTGAAAAAACAGATAGCGATGAATTTGGTGCGTACTTACATATGGGTGGACGTATTGGTGTATTAACTGTATTAGAAGGAACAACTGATGCTGCATTAGCAAAAGATGTAGCAATGCATGTTGCAGCGATTAACCCTCGTTATATGGATCGTTCTGAAGTGCCTGAAGCAGAATTAGAGCACGAAAAAGCAATTTTAACAGAACAAGCATTAAATGAAGGTAAACCAGCAAATATTGTTGAGAAAATGGTAGAAGGACGTCTTACTAAATTCTTAGCAGAAATTTGTTTAGTAGATCAACCATTTGTTAAAGATCCAGATGTAACTGTTGGTAAATATTTAGCAAGCAAAAATGCTAAAATTAAAGGATTTATTCGTTATGAAGTCGGCGAAGGAATTGAAAAACGTGAAGACAACTTTGCTGAAGAAGTAATGAGCCAAATGAAAAACTAATAAAAAAGGAACACACAATTTTGTGTGCTCCTTTTTTTCAAGTAGGATCATAATATATGGTGAATAAGGAGTTTACTGAATATGCCCAAATATCAACGAGTTATATTAAAACTAAGTGGTGAGGCGTTAGCTGGCGAAAAAGGATTTGGCATTCATCCACCAGTCATTACTGAGATTATTAAAGAAATTAAAGAAGTTCATAAATTAGGTATTGAGATTGCTATTGTTGTTGGTGGCGGTAATATTTGGCGTGGTAATATTGGTGCTGAGATGGGTATGGAACGTTCACAAGCAGATTATATGGGTATGTTAGCAACAGTAATGAATGCTTTAGCACTTCAAGATGCTTTAGAAAATTTAGGAGTACCTTCTCGCGTACAAACCTCAATTGAAATGCGTCAAATAGCAGAGCCTTATATTCGCAGAAAAGCCATCCGTCATTTAGAAAAAGGACGTGTTGTCATTTTTGCTGCGGGAACAGGAAATCCTTATTTCTCAACAGATACAACCGCAGCACTTCGAGCTGCAGAAATTGATGCAGATGTGATTTTAATGGCGAAAAATAATGTAGATGGTGTTTATTCTGCAGATCCTAAGGTAAATGCTGAAGCTGTTAAGTTTAATGAATTAACACATTTAGAAGTTATTTCAAAAGGTCTTGCTGTTATGGATTCAACAGCAAGCTCACTAAGTATGGATAACGATATTCCACTGATTGTCTTTAATTTAAACGAGCCAGGAAATATTAAACGAGTTTGTCTTGGTGAAAACATCGGGACAACCGTAAGGGGGAAATAATATGGCACAGCAAGTCTTACAAGATACAAAGCAAAAAATGACCAAAGCTGAAGAAAGCTTGCAACGTGAATTAGGACAAATTCGTGCAGGACGTGCAAATGCAAGCTTATTAGATCGTATTTTTGTAGAATATTATGGTGTTCCAACACCACTTAATCAAATTGCACAAATTAGTATTCCTGAAGCACGTGTATTACTAATTACGCCATTTGATAAAAATTCATTAGGAGATATTGAAAAAGCAATTATGGCAAGTGACTTAGGTATTAGTCCGACAAGTGATGGTAATGTGATTCGCTTAATTATTCCACAACTTACAGAAGAGCGTCGTAAAGAACTTGCTAAAGATGTGAAAAAAGTTGCAGAACAATCGAAAATTGCTGTACGTAATATTCGTCGTGATGCTATTGATACATTGAAAAAAATGGAAAAAGAAAAAGAAATTTCTGAAGATATGTTACGTGGCTTTGAAAAAGATGTACAAGAGTTAACTGATCAAAGTATTAAAAATATTGATGCAATTACAGAAGAAAAAGAAAAAGAATTATTAGAAGTCTAACACGGATTAAATCGTGAATCATGATGAAATAATAAAAAACTTATATCGTTTTCATTGTAAAATAATAAAAAAAATGATATGATGAGTATGTTAACAACTATGTTAATTATAAATTTTGGAGGTTTTTTTCATGAAAAAAACAAAATTATTTAGCACATTATTAGTAGCAGGTGCTGTTTTATTAACTTTAGGCGCTTGTGATAAAAAAGAAACAGAAGGTGAAATCGTTGATGGCGAAATCACTGAAACTTCAACTTCTTTAACAGATGATGAAGAAGTAATTGAAGATAACATTGATTTAAAAGATGATGGATACTTCAAAGAAATCGTTTATGGCGATCAAAATCCAAAAGTTAAATTCGAAGCAGAATACAAAACTGACTGGAAAGATGATAGCTGGGAAGATGTAGACTTTGAAATCGACAAAGTTAAAGTTGTTGAAGTTGACAAATTTAAAGATGGCGAAGAAAAAGAATACAAAGGCTTATTATCTATGCACTTCACATTAAAAAATGATGGAGAGCGTGAAGTAAGTATTCACCCAAGTGAAGCTACTTTAGTATTAGAAGATGGTACTGAAATTAAAGCAGATCACTTTGCTGATTATTGGGAAGATATCTTTGAAAAAGATAAACAAAAAGATGGACATGTACACTTCAAATTTGATAAAACTGATGAGTTAGATCAAATTAAAGAAATCCATTTAACATTTAAAGGACATTACACAGATAGTGATGATAAAGAAGCTGTAGATCATGAATATGATGTACAATTACCTTTAGAATTACAAAAATAATTAAATCTATTGAAAAATAACGTTGATGTTTAAACATCAACGTTATTCTTTTTCATTTATGCTTTTTTATTTAGAGTTCGATAGAACTCTGTACTTAGGACTTCACTATGGCTTTCGCCTAGAAAGAGTTCAACTTATGTTATTTTAAGCTATAATAAAGAATCATGATAAAGGATAATAAAATTAAAATTAAGCTAGCATAAAATAATCGGCGCCATTTTTGAACGCGATGTTGATCTTGTGAAAAGATAGCTAACATCAAGTAAAAGAATGAGAAAAAAGGGAATAATGTTAAAAAGATGACTAATAAAAAACGAATAAAAAATTGCCAAAATAATATATTATTCATCACGGTCTCCTTAAATAAATATAGTTTAGATAGGATCATATGTTTATTATACAATAAAATGTCTCAATGTTTATTGTATCATAAGCATATGTATGTGGGTGAACAGTTAAAGGGGTTAAAATCATGAAACAACAATTAAATCAATTAATCGTACATATCGAACATACATTTCATATTCAATTTTTACAACCACATTTATTAAAACAAGCGTTTACGCATTCTTCTTATGCAAATGAAAAAAAATTACCTAAATTAAGTAATAATGAACGTCTTGAATTTTTAGGAGATGCCGTATTAGAGCTTGCAGTATCTCAATATTTATACGATCTTTACCCAGACCTTCCTGAAGGGAAACTAACAAAAATGCGAGCGGCAATTGTATGTGAAGAAAGTCTTGCGAAATTTGCAAAAGCATGTCAATTTGATCAATATGTCTTTTTAGGAAAAGGTGAAGAGTTATCTAATGGACGTAATCGTACGTCATTACTTTGTGATTTATTTGAAGCTTTTTTAGGTGCCTTGTATTTAGATCAAGGAGAAGAAGCTATACAACTCTTTTTAAGACAAACGATTTATCCAAAAATAGAATCTGGATATTTTTTAAAAGAACGTGATTATAAAACATTACTTCAAGAATATCTTCAGCAACAAAAAGATGTTAAAATTAAGTATCACCTAGTTGATGAACAAGGACCTGCTCATGATCGTCAATTTTTTGTTGAAGTATCTGTCAATGATGTCATTATTGGTAAAGGTGCTGGAAAGTCTAAAAAAAATGCAGAGCAAGCAGCAGCACGTGAGGCATTACTTCAAGCTCAAGAGCAGTAGTTAAAAAAAGATGGAGGATAATTAAGTGTATTTAAAGCAAATTGATATGAAGGGATTTAAATCTTTTGCCGAACGTACACAGCTTAAATTAGATCCTGAATTAACCATTGTTGTTGGTCCTAATGGTAGTGGTAAAAGTAATATTATTGAGGCCATACGTTGGGTATTAGGAGAACAATCGGTAAAAAATTTAAGAGGGCATAAGATGCCAGATATTATTTTTGCAGGATCTGATCATAAGCGTGCTGCAAATCGAGCAGAAGTCACATTGACTTTTGACAATTCCGATCATCACTTACCTTATGAGTTTACAGAATTAAGTGTTACGCGTCGTTATTATCGTTCTGGAGAAAGCGAATACTATATTAATCAACATAAATGTCGATTAAAAGATATTACAGAGTTATTTTTAGATTCTGGACTAGGTAAAGAGTCTTTTTCTATTATCAGTCAAGGTAACATTGAAGCGTTATTTTCTCATAAATCTGAAGAACGAAGAAAAATTATTGAAGAAGCTGCAGGAGTACTTAAATATAAGCAACGTAAAAAAGAGGCGGAACAAAAAGTTCAAGAGACTCAAGAAAATTTAATTAGAATTCAAGATATTTTATTTGAGTTATCAAAACAAATAGAGCCTCTTTGTGCAGAAAAAGAACAAGCCTTGACTTATCAACATTTACTAAATGAAGAACAACAATTAGGGATTATGTATCAGCTTACGTTGATTGATCAGATATTAGTTTATATCACTCAGCAAGAAACTGAGTTATATCAACAAGAAATAGAATTTATAAGTGAACAAAAAGCACGAGCTGAGATAGAACAAAAATATCACGTATTACAAGAAAAGTTAGATCAGCTACGTACATCTTTGCAGCAGTTGCAGCAAAAGCAACAAGAAGTATCTCATCAGCATATGACGTGTTCTCATGATATGGATATGTATCAGTTATTAAAAAATCAAAAAGAAACAGAAATGTTAAAAAAACAAGCAGAATTAATGCAGATCCAAGAAAAGCAGTCACAGTTACAAGAACATTTAAACACCGTTATAGAAGAAAAACGTATTGCAAAGGAACAAGAGCAAGCATATCAAAAAGAGCATGAGCAGCTGATCAGTCAACAACAAGCACTCGAAGAAGATGTTGATGTATTATTAGAACAGTTAAGAAATGATTATATTGATCTGATGCAAGAAGAGGCTGTCCTTCATAATGAACAAAAAAATCGTCGTAAGCTTATTGAGCAGTATGAAACACGTCAAGAACATTTGATTCATGATCAAACCGTTGTTCAAGGACAATATGAGCAACAAACACAAGCTTTACTAGATCTTCAAAGTCATCAAAAAATAAAGCAAGATCAATTCAATAAATTAAATGAAGAAAAAATAACGATCACTCAGTCTTTAACAGAACTCAATCGTCATTATGATTCATTAACTCAGCAGCGATTGGGCTTACAACAAAAACGACAAAAATATGATTATCAAAAAGATTATTTATCGAAAATGTTGACGAATTATTCTGGATTTTATCAAGGGGTACAGGCGATATTAAAAGTAAAAGAGCGCTGGCCGGCATTTGTTGGCGTGTTGATTGATTTAATTCAAGTGCCTAAAGACTATATTTTGGCGATTGAAACTGCTCTAGGTGCCCAGGCACAATATATCATTATGCGAGAACATCAAGCAGCACAAGAGGCAATTCAATTTTTAAAGAAAAATAGATTAGGTCGTGCTACTTTTTTACCATTAGACCGACTATCTGTACCTTTAAGAACAGAAAAAGAAGAACGATTACCGAGTCAGTATGAGGCATGTTTAGGTTGGGCAGATACATTAATTGATTATCCAAAAGAAATTCATCTTGCGATTCAACAAGGATTAGGCAAAACGTTAGTTGCGAAAAATTTAAGTGATGCAACGGTACTTGCTAAAGCTATTGGCTATCGTTATCGTATTATCTCTTTAGAAGGAGATGTAATCTCTCGTGGAGGTGCAATGACTGGAGGAGCAGTTAAGAAAAAGAATCAAACAAGTCTACTCCAGCAAAAAGAAGAGCTTCAAGAAGTGATTAAGGCCCTGCAAACACTAGATCAAGATGTTCAATTCTTTGAAGAAGAAGAGCAAACGTATCAATTAAAGATTCAAAAAATACAAGAACAGTTGATGAATATACAAGAGCAAATGAATCAGATAGATTCAGATTTGTATCAAGTAACTTTAGATGAACAGTCATTAATTGCTCAAGTGAAAGAGTTAGAACAAAAAAGAGAGCAGTTAAAGCAAGGATGTGAACGACAAGTTCAAGAATTAGCTTCATTAACACAAGAGTATCAGACAAGTGAGGCTTTGCAGCAACAATTAGCAGTTCAAAAACAAGAGATTGAAGCCAAAAGAACGGCGTTGATGCAGCGATCAATGACACAACAAGAACAAAAAGAAAAATTACAAGAACAGATGACACATCTTCAGATGCAACAAGTATCTCAACAACAAAAAATTGAGTATATATCAAAGCAATATGATACTTATCTTGGACAAGTCAATGAGCTTACTCAAACAGAAAAACAAATTGATATTGATATTCATACTTTAAATCAAGAGTTTAATACGTTAACTGAACAACTTAATTCAGGGAAAAAGTTGCAAGAACAACTGAAAATGCAACTGACACAATTAACAGAACAAATTCAGCTTAAAGAAAAAGAAGAATCGGTGTTACAAGAAGAGTTAACGATGACACAACAAAATTTTGAAAAAGTCGATAAGCGTTATGAACAGATAAAAGCATCTTATCAGCAGTTACAATTAGAAGTGCAAGATGCAACTCGTAAAGGAGTACAGGCTAAGCAAATGCTTGAAGAGCAGTATGAATGTACTTATGAATCATTAAAGGAACATGTTAGAGCTAGTGATTTAGCACGTGTCAAAGAGCATTATCAGATATGTCAGAAAGAACGTAAGGCCTTAGAGCCTGTAAATATGTTGGCTATTGAGCAATACGATCAATTAATCGAACGCTATGAATTTTTAACCCAACAACAAAATGATCTATTACTATCGATTGAAACATTAACACAGACGATGGAAGAGTTAGATCGTAAAGTTTCTGTGCAGTTTAAAGATACATTTGATGAGATTAATCATGCTTTTTCCCAAACTTTTCAAGAATTATTTGGAGGTGGTCAGGCTAGTTTAAAACTTTCTGATCCTAAAGCATTGCTTACAACAGGGATTGATATTGAAGCACAGCCTCCTGGAAAGAAAGTAACCCATTTACAACTGTTATCAGGAGGCGAGAAGTCGCTTACGGTTTTAGCCTTATTATTTGCGATGATTCGTGTACGTCCTATACCTTTTTGTATTTTAGATGAGGTAGAAGCTGCCCTTGATGAAGTAAATGTATTACGATTTAGTCAATTTTTAAAACAGTTAAAATCAGAAACTCAATTTTTAGTGATTACGCATCGTCAAGGAACTATGGAGGCGGCTACTGTTCTTTATGGGGTGACGATGGAACAATCAGGAGTTTCTAAAATTATTTCAGCACAAGTCAAAGAAGTGCAAGATCAGGAGCCGTTTTATGAAACATGAAATTAAATGTGTTGCTTTAGATATTGATGGAACATTACTAAATGAACATCATGAATTGACAGAGTGTACACGTAAAACATTAATCGAGTACCACCAAGCTGGAGTTTATATTGTATTATGTACAGGAAGACCACTGAGTCGTATTTTACCGTTAGTGAATTCCCTTGAATTATATGCAGCCTCTGATTATTCAATTACTTTTAATGGTGGCTTAATTCAAAGAAATTATGATCAACACACGGTATATCAATGTCTATTATCTTCAACAGATTTAAAACGCATTCAAACAGTCGTTATGTCATTAGGTGCTAGTTTGGATATGATATATGAAGATCATGTCTATCAAATTCCTGGGAAAGATCCTAAGCTGTTATCTATATATAAGCGTATTAATCCTACAATGCATTTTCATCAAGGTATAGTTGAGCTTGATCATGCTTATAAATGTGTCATTTCATCGGATAATCTTGAGGCATTAGATGCATTACTGCCTAAATTAAGGCATTACTTAGCTGATCATTATCAAGTGAAGAAGTCACGGGCCTGTTTTATTGAAATTTTTCCAAAAGCAAGCGGTAAAGATCATGCATTAAAACAATTACAACAATTATTAAATATAAAACAAGCGGAAATTATGGCAATCGGTGATCAGGAAAATGATTTAGATATGATTCGTTATGCAGGTATAGGGATAGCGATGGGTAATGCGGTAGCATCTGTAAAAGCAGCTGCTGATTATATTACTCGCTCTAATGCTGAAGAAGGTGTTGTTTATGCATTGAAACAGTGGGGACCGTGTATTTAGTAGATATATGTAGTTTATAGGAGGAGTTTTGTTATGGGATTATTTGATAAATTAAAACGAACACTTTTAGGTAAAAAAGAGGAAGTCAAAGAAGAAGAGATTGTAGAAGAACAGCAAGAAGAGCAAGAAGATCTAGTGCCTGATGCAGACGTTGCTGATGAGTCTTCGAATTTAGAACAAGAGCAGGGAACTGTTCAAGATGAAACATTAAATCATGAATCATCAACATTAATGACAGATAGTGATGAACGTAAAGTCTCTGAATCCGATCATGAGGCACCTATTGATTTGCATAGTGTCGAAACAAGTATTGATATATTAGATCAAGAAACAGCAGCAGAACCTGCTGTTGTTTCAAAGATGCAAAAGGAAATAGATGAGAGCATAGAAGATGAGCAAAATCAAGTATCTAATATGTCTAAAGATCATCAGGCTAGTTTTGATCAACAGCAGTTAAAACAAAATATCGATGAGCATCAAGAAACAAAGCTGTCTCATCAACACAGTGTTCAAGAAGATGATACAATAGCACCTTATCCTATTGAAGAACTTGAAGAAGAAACAGAGATTAAAGTACAGCATCATATAGAACAAAGTAGTAGTCGTGAGATTTTAGAAGAAGAGTTAGAAGAGGCACAAGCATCTAGCGAGATTTTAGAAGAAGAGCAAGAAGAAGCACAAGAATCTAGTGAGATTTTAGAAGAAGAGCAAGAAGAAGCACAAGAATCTAGCGAGATTTTAGAAGAAGAGTTAGAAGAAGCACAAGCATCTAGCGAGGTTTTAGAAGAACATATAGAAGAAGAAGTACAAGAAATAGTACAACAAGAAAAAATTGATAAGGGACTAAAAAAGACAAGAAAAACATTTGGTGAGCGTATTAATGCACTCTTTGCGAAGTTTCGTACCGTTGATGAAGCCTTTTTTGAAGCTTTAGAAGAGACTTTAATTGGTGCTGATGTTGGTTTTGAAACATCTATGTTGATTACGGATGCAGTTAAGGAACAAGTAAAACTGAAAAATTTAAAAAAACAAGAAGATATTCAACAGTTACTTGTTCAAGAGATGATTGAGTTGTATGAATCTGCTGGCCCTGAAGAAGATCCTCAATTAAATATTCAACCAGAAGGACTTACTGTTATTTTATTTGTAGGAGTTAATGGTGTTGGAAAAACAACTACGATTGGTAAAATGGCCCATCAACAACAACAAGAAGGAAAAAAAGTGATGGTCGCAGCAGGAGATACTTTCCGTGCAGGTGCGATTGATCAACTTGTTGTTTGGGGAGAACGTGCTGGAGTTGATGTTGTGCAAGGAGCGCAAGGAAGTGATCCTGCAGCAGTCGTTTATGATGCAATTCATCAAGCAAAGCAAGAAGATGTTGATGTACTATTTGTAGATACAGCAGGACGATTACAAAATAAAGTTAATTTAATGAAGGAATTAGAAAAGATAAAACGCATTATTGAACGAGAATGTCCTGGAGCACCTCATGAAGTTTTATTAGTACTGGATGCAACAACTGGACAAAATGCGTTAATTCAAGCTAAACAATTTAAAGAGACAACAGATGTGACAGGTATTGTCTTAACGAAATTAGATGGTACAGCTAAAGGGGGTATGATTATTCCGATTCGAAGAGAATTACAACTACCTGTTAAATTTGTAGGGGTGGGTGAAGGCATTCATGACTTACAACCATTTTCTTCAGAAGCTTATGTTTATGGCTTATTTAGAGAATTATTAGATGTATCTATAAAAAAATGATGTATCCATAAAAAAAATAAAGAAAAAATGCTTGACGATGTTTATCTTGTAAAGATAACAGAGCAAGCATTTTTTCTTATTTATATTCAATAAATCTCATATTTGCTTTAATATCTACGTAATGAAATATGATCCATGCGATGTCCTTTTGTTTTATGCAAGATGATATCTGCCCGATTTTTTGTAGGTAAAATATTTTGTATTAAATTTTTTTCATTGACTTCTTTCCATACTTGCTTAGCCATTTTAAAAGCTTCTTGACGGTCACCAATAGCATATTGATAATAAAAGTTATTAGGATTTAAAAAGGCAGTATCTAAAAGAGAAGAAAATCGTTCTAAATACCATGTTTGGATGAGCTCAGGATCTGCATCAACATAAATACTAAAATCAAAAAAGTCACTGACATAAATTTGTTGATTTGATGGAAGTTGTAATACATTGATACCTTCTACAATTAAAATATCAGGCTGATCAATGATTTGATAACAATCTGGAATAATATCATAAATATCATGGGAGTATTGAGGGACTTTTAAATGAGGCACACCACTTTTGAGTTGGTTTAAAAACTCAATGAGTCTCGGCATATCATAGCTTTCCGGAAAGCCTTTTTTAGCCATCATCTTTTTTTCTTTAAGTACGTGATTAGGATATAAAAATCCATCAGTGGTGATGAGATCTACTTGTTTACGCTGAAAAATTCGAGATAATAAAATTTGTAAGAGTCTTGCGATAGTACTTTTCCCGACGGCAACACTTCCGGCAATGCCTATGACAAACGGTGTTGTTCCAATATATTTTTGAATAAAAAGTCCTTTACTGAGTTGTAAAGACTCATATTCTTTCATATAGACATGAATTAAATGGGTAAGGGGTACATAGATTTCTTCAACATCAGCCATTGAAATTCGATCATTTAAACTTTTAATTGCTTCAAGTTCTGCATCGGTTAAAGGAGGCGTACCCATTCGGTAAAATTGTTGCCATTCTGATCTTGAAAATGAATAGTAGTTAGAAATTTGATCCATGATCTTATCCTTTCTTATATGTTTTATTCAGTAGTACATGTTGAAGCTCTAGAGTCCCTCTTTTTTGTGTTCTTAGTGCGTTTCTTTGTGCATACTCTTGGCAAATAAGGATTTCTTCTTGTGTGTTTGGTATGAGCTGTTTGCCAATAGGTGTATCATTTTGATAAATGTAGATAAAAAAGCCAGTAGCGGCTAAATAGCTATGTTGTGTATTGAAATCGGTCCCAATCGCTTTAATAAATACTTCCATAGATTTACGTCCAATACCAGAGACAAAAGCAGTCAGTGTTAGTTGGTGATCTTCATAGATGGGATGTAAAAATTGTAAAGTATCAACAGTTCCTGTGACAATGTGGCTGCTTTGTGTACACAGTGATGCTGATAAAGAAGTGACTTCATCACACCAAGCGAGCAGTTGACCACCAAATAAGGTTTTATGTTGATTTAAATCTTTATTAAAGATACGATGAGATTGCGTAGCTTGAGTTTGTGAGCAGTAAATGATATCTTGCATTGTGTTCATCCTTTCTATAACCGTATTACAATGAGTGATACATCTTGTTCTGATCAAATTATACAAAAATAACAGAACTTTGAGTATCTTTTTTTCTATTTTTCGCTTGATTTCCTAAGGGGGTTTTAGTAGTGAAGATAAATCCTTGAAAAAAAAACAAAAAAAAGAGAAAATAAAGAGGTATCCTCTAGAAAGGAGGCGCTTGAGATGAAATGTCAGCCAATTGGTATTATTGATTCAGGAATTGGAGGATTGACTGTTGTCAAGGCAGTCATGGAGTTATTACCGCAAGAGAAGATATGTTATTTGGGAGATCAAAAACGATGTCCATATGGTCCTAAATCTGCTCAAGAAGTCATTCAGTATACAGAAGAGATGGCGATTTATTTATATAAAACGTATCACATTAAATTATTAGTGATCGCCTGTAATACCGCTACAGCTGTTGCGTTAGCATTATTACAAAAAAAACTTCCTATTCCAGTTATTGGAGTCATTGAACCAGGTGTTGATGCAGCACTTAAGTATAGTCAACAGCAAAAAATGGCATTAATAGCAACAGAAGGAACGGTTCGTAGTGGAGCATATCAAGAACTGATGCATCAAAGAAATCCCAAAAGTCAGTTAGCTTCTGTTGCTTGTCCAGAACTTGTTCAGTTGATTGAACAAGATTTTACAAATCATCAACTCATTCAATCCGTCATTAAGCAGTGTCTAGAGCAAGTTGAGTTAGATTATGATACACTCATTTTAGGCTGTACACATTTTCCGATTGTAGCAGAGGATTTTACGGCGGTAATGGGGCCTCAGATCAAACTCGTTGATGCGGGTGCGGAAACAGGATTTGTGATTCAATATATATTACAGACACAACATCAATTATCACAGTGTCTTGATCCTAAACATATTTTTTTAACAACAGGATCTTTTGATCATTTTAAAAGGGTACTGGATCAGTGGTTACCCGTTACAGAGATGGAGATAAAACAGATTGTACTTGAAAAAGAGGTTGAATAATGAATTTATTGTGGATTGCAACGAAAAATAAAGGTAAAGCTAAAGAATTTGCGGACTTTTTTACACCTTACGGATTAACCATTAAAACGTTAAATGATTTAGCGCATCTGCCAGATATTGAAGAAACAGGAACAACATTTATGGAAAATGCTTTATTAAAAGCACAACAGTTAAGTAACTATTTAAATGCTCCTGTATTAGCTGATGATTCTGGGTTATGTGTTGATGATTTATCAGGGGCTCCGGGTATTTATTCTGCCAGATATGCAGGTGTGCATGGTGAAGATGTGTTAAATAATGTGAAATTACTGCTGGCTTTAGCAGGAGTTCCTGATGAAAAGCGCACGGCACACTTTCATTGTGCCCTTGCCTTAGCACATCCTCAAAAAGATCCATTAACCGTAGAAGGGATTTGGTCTGGTAGGATTGTTAGACAACCGAAAGGCACAGATGGCTTTGGTTATGATCCATTGTTTTTTATTCCAGAGCTCAATAAAACAGCAGCAGAGTTAACAACAGCAGAAAAAAATCAATACAGTCATCGGTATTTAGCATTAGCACAATTAAAAGAAGTATGGCAAGGATGGTGGATATGAACACGTTAGTATATTTAGTGATGAGTGATACTCATGGGGAACGTCATATTATTGAAGAGCTGATTCATCGATATCAAGATCAAGTAGATGTGATGATTCACTGTGGAGATTCTGAGTTAGGAAAAGAAGATGTGCTTTGGCAAAAAGTAACGGTTGTGCAAGGAAATTGTGATCTTGAAGACTTTCCAGAAACCGCATTAATTACAACAGATTTAGATCGTATTTTAGTGGTTCATGGGCACCATTTTGGAGTTTCTTTTGGACTTAGTCCATTAGTGGATTATGCGACGTCTTTAAATGCTTCTATCGTATGTTACGGTCATACACATATCCTTCATAGTGAAGAACTTCAGCACATGTTATTGCTTAATCCAGGGAGTTTAAGTATACCAAGAGGACCTTATCAAAATACGCCGACTTATGCCTTGATTACAAGTACACCTAATCAGTGGACGGTGACTTATTATACAAAAGATCACGAAGTGTTTTTAACGCATACTTATGAACGAACAGATCAGAAGGAGGTCAATTAACATGATAGGACCACGTGTAAAAGCATTGTTACTTGAAGCGGATACTTCTTTTTTAATTACAGATGAAAAAGTAGCTTATGTTCAAGATACGCATCCAGCTTCTCATGCGTTTTTAATTTTATCCCAAGCAGGATATTCTAAAATTCCAGTGCTTGATCAAGATAATAAATTTAAAGGATTTATCAGTTTAAATCATTTAACGAAAGCGATGTTTACAGTTGATGGTATTGATCCAGATCGCTTATCAGAAGTATGTGTTGCTGATTTAATGGATCAAGGCGCTGAGATTTTAGTATTACCTTTAGATATTGAAGATATTTTACATGATTTAGTTGATCATCCTTTTTTACCTGTTGTTGATGAAGCAGGGTATTTTAAAGGCATTGTCACTCGAAGAGAAGTATTAAAAGCAGTCAATCATTTAATGCATTCTTTAGAACAAAGATATGAACTTACCCAAATAGAAGAAGAAGCCCCTCAGCTACTCGCATGGCTTCAAGAAGCACAAGAAAAGGAAAAGGAGCAGTAGTCATGAATATTGTTATTGTTGGTGGCATTGCAGCAGGAATGAGTGTTGCTGCTAAGGCAAAAAGAACGCAACCAGATGCGAAGATTACTGTCATTGAACAAGAATCTTATATCTCTTTTGGTGCCTGTGGTCTGCCTTATTATTTAGGAAAACAGTTTGATGATGCTAAAGTGATGTTTGCAAGAACCCCTGAACAGATGATCGCAGCAGGCATTGATATGAAAACTAATCATAAAGCTTGTTCTGTAGACTATCAAGATAAACAAGTAACTGTACTGGATTTAAAGACAAATCAGACCATTAAACTCCCTTATGATCGTTTAGTGATTGCAACAGGGGCTGTACCTATAATGCCTCCTATTTCAGGACTTCAAGCTAAAAATGTGCATTCCTTGACTAAATTATCGGATGCTCAGGCCATAAAACAACAACTAAAACCTAAAGATCATGTAACGATCATTGGTGGAGGGTTTATCGGATTAGAAGTTGCAGAACAATTAGCCCATCTTGGTTATCAAGTAACGATTGTTGAAGGGGAAGATCGGGTGATGAGTGCTGTATTTGATGAGGCATTTTCTAAACGCATTGAATCAACACTACAAGAGTTAGGTATTTGTGTTAAAACAGGCAGTTTTGTGCAGTCATTAGCGGTATCATCAGATCACGTTCATGAAGTTTATACAGAGCAAGAAATGTGGCCGACTGATCAGGTGATTGTAGCTACTGGAGTGCGTCCAAATACAGATTGGTGTGCTCATGAGCTGTTAAAACGTTTAGATAATGGTGCAATTTGTATTGATATGTTTGGTAGAACCAGTATTCCAGATGTTTTTAGTGTCGGAGATTGTGCAACGATTGAACATCTCTTTTTAGAAGATGCTTATATTCCTTTAGCTACAGGAGCAAACCGGTTAGGCCGCATTGTCGGTGTTAACTGTGTGCTAGAGCCTAAAGATTGGGAAGCTTATCCTGGAAGTTTAGGAAGTAGTGCTATTAAAATTGGAGATAAAGAAGCAGGGATTACAGGACTTACTGAACAACAGGCACAGCGTTTAGGATTAGATATAAATACAGTCACCATTCAAGCACCGAATCATTCTGATTATGTACCCGGGCAAGAGGAGATAACTATAAAAGCGGTTTATGATCGACAAACACGAATGATTTATGGGGTACAAGTATTTGGAGGTCCAGGAGCTGTGATGCGTCTTTCAGCCTTTACTACTGCTATTTATGCACAAGTGCCTATTGATGATTTAGGATTTTACGATTTTGTCTATGCACCTCCATTTTCAACACCATGGGATCCGATTAATATTATCGGTAATGTGGCAACGTAGTAATCAAATTGAAGGATGTGATGGTTGAATGCCAATGCCCAATGAAAATTTTTTAAATCAGTTTTTAAAAATTAGTAGTTTATATACAATTTTTGCTTTATTACTTTTATTTGGTGGATTTTATATTTTATATTGGATGAAAGAAAGAAAGTCCAGTTTTTCAAAACGTATTTTAGTGGGTCTTGTTTTAGGACTGGCTTTTGGTTTATTTTTTGATCGGATTGGGCATAATGAAGTCATTTATGAAAGCTATGCACAACAAGAAATTTCCGTTTGGCTCCGATTTTTTGGTAATGGCTTTTTAAAATTATTACAAGTGATGGCCATTCCTGTTGTTTTTTTATCAATTATTCATGTTATTACAGAAGTGCAAGCTGAAAAAATTAAACAATTAACAAGTCGGACTTTTTTTGTTTTATTAGGCACGACGGCGATTTCTGCGGTGGTAGGTATTGTGGTTGTGAATCTTTTTCAACTTACTACGTTGAATTTTGCAGGAAATATTTCAGAACAAAAATTAGGCTATATGGAAGAAGTAGCCTCACAAAGCTTTCCAGAATTTTTCTTAAATTTAGTGCCCGATAATTTATTAAGTCCGTTTACAGATAATGGGAAAATTGTTTCCGTTGTATTGATTGCTGCACTATTTGCGAGTGCTTTACGCTTTTTAAAAGCAAAAGAATCTCAAGAAGCAGAACAATTTTTATCAGGTTTAACGGCTATTCGCACAGTGATTCATAGTGTGTTAATGAATATTTTAAAGTGGATGCCTTATGGGGTTTTTGCGCTTGTTGCAGAAACAATTATTGCTCAAGGAATTGGCGCATTAGGCACTTTAATGCGGTTTATTTTAGCCATTTATACGGCTATAATCATGATGTTGTTGATCTACTGTGTGCTTTTATTGTTCGTAGGCGTATCCCCCCTACAGTTTTATAAGAAAAGTTACTCTACAATGGTATTTGCTTTTTCTTCTAGGTCAAGTGTAGGAACACTTCCTTATACACTGACCACATTAAAAGAGGAGTTAGGCGTTTCTGAAGGGAGTGCAGATTTTGTAGCAACATTAGGAACAACCGTTGGGATGAATGGATGTGCAGGGATTTTTCCAGCGATGCTTGCGGTGTTAGTGGCTAATAGTGCAGGTGTTGAGCTTTCGTTTTCTTTTTATATTTTTGTTGTATGTGTCGTTACTTTAGGCTCTATTGGGATTGCAGGTGTTCCTGGAACAGCAACCGTAGCAGCAACGGTTACGTTAAATGGTTTAGGCTTTGCTTCTTTTTTACCGAATATTGGAGCCATTTTTGGGATTGATCCCTTAGTTGATATGGGACGTACTGCACTTAATGTAACAGGATCTATGGTCAGTGCGATTATTGTTGATCGTTGGGATAAAACGATGGATATGGATCAATTTCATAAAGATAAAAAATCAAAACAGCGAAAACGACGACACAAGAAAGGAAAACAATCTCCCCCTCGTAAAAGACCAAAACGCAAGTTAGAAGATCAATCAAGCAAATGAGTTGCAAAAATAAATAAGTCATGTTAGGATTACAGATATAAGAGAATCTCTTATATCTCTTTTTTTTAAGGTTGATGGGTCGTTTTATGACTCACTAGGTCAAATTTGATCCAAAGTAAGGAGTAAGGTCATGGTAGAACGTGCATTAAATACTTTAGCAACGATCGCTCCAGATGCTTTAGAGACTGTTCATCAACGCTTTTCAATTTTGAAATTAATCGCGTGGTTAGAACCCGTAGGCCGAAGAATTTTAGCTGATCAGCTGCAGATTACAGAACGTATGTTGCGTACAGAAACTGATTATTTAAAAAAGTTAGGATTACTTGAGGTTACAAAAAGTGGCATGTCTCTTTCAGCACAAGGACAAAAAATCTATCATGAACTTGCGTTATTGTTCCATGAATTAGGACATACCTCGCAAAAAGAGCAGGAGTTGGCCACTTATTTAGGTATTGAACGCTGTTTTATTCTGCCTGGAAATTGTGTCAGTGGCGAAGAGTTACCTAGTTACTACGGTCAGTTAGTCACAGAATTACTAGATGATCGCTTACCTCAAGGGAAGAATTATATTGTTGTGATGGGTGGAACCACAATGGCTGCAGTAGCCAAGTCGATGGGACGGTTAGAAAGCACAACACGACATAATTGTTTTTTACCAGCTCGAGGAGGTGTCGGTGAACGCGGCACGATTCAAGCGAATATGGTCTGTGAACGGATGGCAGAACAAACCGGAGGCAGCTACCGAACACTTTATGTTCCAGAACAAGTCAGCGAGCATGTTTATCCATTATTACTTCAAGAACCGAGTGTTCAAGAAGTGATTGGTTTGATGCAACAAGCTTCTGTTGTGATTCATAGTATTGGAGATGCGCTGACGATGGCAAGACGCAGACAGATGCCAGAAGCTTTAGTGAATCAATTATTAGAAAAAGATGCGGTTTCAGAATCTTTTGGGTATTTTTTTGATTCTCAAGGTGAGATTGTATATAAGATTCCAAGAATTGGTGTACAACTTGCCCAATTAAAAGATATGGCAACCGTGTTAGCAATAGCAACAGGT
>JASLFJ010000088.1 GCA_030150665.1 Enterococcaceae bacterium | reverse complement strand
TACCAACAGCAACGCTAGATTTATATGGTTATGGCATAACCATATAAATCTAGCGTTGCTGTTGGTATCTGTTCAACTACTTTTGCAAAAATGTTAATCATTAATGAATGATTTTTTTCTGGTCGATAACGTCCGACTGCTATTACTTTATTTGCTATCCGACTATTAAACTCCACCTGTTTTGGAAAAGCATCCACTACATGAGGAATACAATATACGTTATTAAATTCCCCGCATCTTGCTATAACATCTTTTCTTTGCTGCTCGGTGAGAATAATCAAACCATCAAGATTTTTTATATCTCTAAAATAGTAACTCCTAAAATTACTTTGCATATCTGATGGATCTTTTAAATGTGACGTATGTGATACTGGAATCATTTTTAAATTTGGGACAACGGTATTTCTTATCCTATCAATTAAACGTACATTTCTATCTACAATAACATTAACCTGATCATCTTTATCAAATGTATTAAAGTAATACTCTAGTAGGTATTTAATAAAGTCTTCATGTCTATCATAAAACTCTATTGGAATGCCCGCTTCATCATGAATGATAATTTTATTTACTACATTTTTTCCTTCTTTTTGTATAAAGAACTTCTGAAAACACAACGTGCCATCAGCACGATAAAAAAATTCTGATATTCTTTCTTTAGTATCAGGTTTAAAAACACAAACTCTTGACAAAAATCCATCTGGGTCAAAATTATCTAATCTATAACGCTCACCATTATCATCATGATAATGTATGTATGAAATAAGTCCTGTCTTTAAGTCATAAAATTTTGTGATATATTTCTTCCCATCCCTAACTACTTCAATCTTTTGCTTAATAGGGTTATTTACAACATGTTGCACATCTATTGATGACTTAGTAGAACTTTTAACTTGATAAAATCGATAAAGATTTATGTGCTGAAAAGATTCCGGTATCTTATTTAGATTTTTTAGATCTTCAATTGTTGCATCTATACCTAAGTTATAGGCCATAGTTAAAAACACGGGCGTAATTCTCAATTTTTCAATAAACAATTTGCTTCTTTTGAGTGCCGCACTTTCAATCCCTGAATAATTTTCACTAAGATTATTGTTAAAAAAAACAAAATATTGATTTTTAGGTTCAGCCTGTACTGTATGTTCATTAACTATATTCATTTTAGCTGCCTCAAAACTATTTTCTTTCTGAATTCTTTTAATATTAAACGGTGCTTTATTCGGATGATCTAATTTAATCTCTATAGGAAGATCAACAAAACTAACATTTTTGTAATTATTGTTTTCTGTTGATATTACTCGCACCTTTAGTTTTAACGGCACATTATCCCAGTTCCCCATATAAGAAGGTCGCAAGCCGTAATAATCACGATAAATTTTTCCAACTTGACATCGTGTCATTGGCACTTGCCAGTCGCATAGCTCATGATGCATACCTCTTTCCCAAGGAGTCATTTTAGACTTGCATATTGGTTCTGCTTGAAAGTCAATACATAAGTTACTATCAATTGAATCTACACACTCCCAATATGACTCAACCCACAACATTGTTCTTTGCGTAATAACTCTAGGATGAACTCGCACACCAACTAATTTTATTCCACCAAATAAAATGGGTGATATTCGAGCATCAGCTGGAACTTCTTTAACAACTAATTCTCTTGGTAATATATTAAACTCAGGTTGTTTTAATACATTTAAATTATACGCAGTCTTTTGTAATGGCAATAAATTTTTACCTGATGGTAAATCTGCTTCTAACAAAGTACAGCTACCATTTTGAGTATTAATGACAGCTTTGTTATTTAACTTTATACACTTATCTGCATATCTTTCAGATATAGCAATTTTCGACTCTAAACTAGGAGTAATCGTATGTCCAAATTTTTGTATTAAAGGATGAAAAATAACTGAATGTACTCCTTTTTTAGAGACCTTTAATTCAAATAAACCTGTATCCCTCACTCTCCCAATAGAATCAAGAAGTAAATCACCTGCATCATAAATAATAGGTTTTCCCTTATATATTTCGGTTCCTTGAAGTCTATGGGCTGAAGCCCCCAGTACAGCATCAACCCCAAGATCTATCAAGAGTCGCCCCAATTTCCTCTCATCTTCTGTTGGTTCTTCTTTTTCATTAGCCCCCCAATGAATTGCAAAAAGAATGATGTCAGAAATAGCTTTGGCTTCTATAAATAATTTCCTATATCTTTGAGTCCAGGTTGAAACATCTGTTACAGATATAAAACTGATACCTCCAGTCTCATCAGATGCAGCAAAGTACTTCATTGTTGTATCAGCGGCAAAAATTGCAACTTTAACGCCATCTAAATCGATATATTTAGGAAGAAGAGCTTCTGCTAAAGTCTGTCCAACACCGACACATTCAATACCAACTTTTTTTAGTAATCTATCTTGTTGCATTAAAGCACCTACTCCATAATCAACGCTATGATTGTTGGCACAAGTTACAACATCTATGCCTGACTCTGTCAGTATTTTTACCATTTCAGGTCTCGCTCGATAATAATAGGGCCCGCCCTCTCCTTTTTCAGCCCCTTGTTCACCCAGTACAGATACAACACATTCAAGATTTACAATGCTTAAATCTGCTTCCTTCAAAATATTACTTTGTATAACATTTTTTAAACCTATTTGTTCAGTAACATAATGTTGACGTCGACCTAAATTAACATCTCCACCCCAAACTATTTTACGTATATTTTGATCTTTCTTACTTTCTTTATTATCTGTAATAGTATTCATTGTAAATTTTATATTGTCTTCCACCTAAAAAAAGAATTATGGTTACTTATCCTTCGCATAGATGATGCTGAACATCAACTTATGTACACTCTAAAAAAATGGTGATAAATCAAGCGACCATATTAGGTTATATTTGATTTTTTATAGAACATAACCATCTTTAAAATAGCTCTATTATTTATAATGACTTGAAATAATAGCTTTTTCTCACTTATAACTATCTAATACAGAAGCAATAAACATATTGGCTAATTAACTTTGATGGTTTGTACCTTTCCAGTGATTAATTGGTAACTATAAATTCCTAATTAAGAATTTCCTCTAATTTATCGATTTTAGTTTTCGAATACTTTATAACGCATAAGTTATAACTTAACACCATACCTAACTTTGGCTTTTTTCTACTCTCTCCAAATACTTCCGGTACGCTACAAATCCTGAGAGATAATGTTCCACATCATCGATCCGAACACGGAAAGCATGATGGCGAATAAA
>JASLFJ010000079.1 GCA_030150665.1 Enterococcaceae bacterium | reverse complement strand
TATTTTTGTAAGGGAGCGGGGCATATCAGAACGGATGATAGAATCTTTCATGTTGGCGGCTAATGAGACCGTTGCTGCACATTTTTATCATCAAAAGTTACCAATGATTTATCGAATTCATTTATCTCCTAAAAAAGAAGCACTACAAAGATTTTTTAATTTTATGAGTACTTTAGGTATTTCTGTATATGGTACGAAAGAGACATTAACACCTAAGGAAATTCAACATGTTCTTGAATCAGTTCATGATAAGCCAGAAGCACCTATTATTAATATGATGTTATTAAGAAGTATGCAACAAGCACGATATGATACACACTCTTTAGGACACTATGGACTAGCTGCAACGCATTATACACATTTTACATCGCCAATTCGCAGATATCCAGATTTAATGGTGCACCGGTTATTGCATCAAAGTTTTCAAGGAAATGTTGATTGTGATCAAGAAAAATTACAAGAAATTGCAGATTATAGTTCTTGGACAGAGAGAAGATCAGTTGATGCCGAACGTGATGTAGAAGCGATGAAAAAAGCAGAGTATATGACACAATTTATTGATGAAACCTTTAAAGGGGTTATTAGTTCGGTTACCAATTTTGGCTTATTTGTTGCTTTAGATAATACAGTTGAAGGATTAGTTCATGTATCAACCATGAAAGGCGATTATTTTAATTATGTAGAATCACAATTAGCGCTTGTAGGAGAACGTACACATCGACGTTATCGTATTGGGGATGAAGTTGTAGTTCGCGTGGTTAAAGCCGATCCAAAAACGAGAGAAGTTGATTTTGAATTAGTAACAGATCATACAGATACGCTAAGACAAGAAAAACAAACAAAAAATAAAAGAAAACAAAATAAGCATAGAAAAAAATATAAAAAGAAGAAAAACAAACAAAAAAATATCAAAAAAACGAATAAGTAGACTAAATCGTAACAATGAAATGAGTAAATAAGAGAAGGTGAAACAATGGTAGCTGCTAAATTAAAAGATGATCAGTTAATTGCGCAAAATAGAAAAGCAAGACATGATTATACAATTTTAGATACATTAGAAGTAGGCATTGTACTTAAGGGAACAGAAGTAAAATCAATTCGTCAAAGACGAGTAAATTTAAAAGATGGCTTTATTAAGGTGCATCGTGGAGAATTATTCTTATATCAAGTTCATATTAGTCCTTATGAGCAAGGAAATATTTTTAATCATGATCCTGTAAGAACAAGAAAACTATTAGCACATAAAAAAGAAATAAAAAAATTAGAGCAGGTAAGTAAAGAATCAGGAATTACTTTGATTCCTTTAAAAATGTATTTTAAGCAAGGTTTTGTTAAATTATTATTAGGTATTGCTAAGGGTAAAAAGCAATATGATAAAAGAGAAACGTTAAAACGAAGAGATATTGACCGAGATATTGCCAGATCATTAAAACAGTATTAAAAAAGAATTCATAGCCGAGGCTATGAATTCTCATATTTTTAAACTTATTTAGAAAAATATTCAATAAGACCTTCGGTAATTGCTTCTGCAATACGTTCTTGATATTCAGGATTTTTAATAATCTGAGTATCTCGATCATTATTAATGTAGCCTAATTCTAGTAAAATAGCAGGTTGTTGATTTTCTCTTAAAACATAAAAATCTCCAAAGCTAACACCTCTATTATCTAGAGGCAAAGCTTCTTTAATGAATGGGTTAATGGTTTTTGCTAATTGCTCACCTTGTTTATCATAATAGTAAGTTGTGGTTCCAGATGCTGTATTAGGTTCATCAGATGAATCAAAATGAAGACTGATAAAGGCATCTACGTGTTGGTCATTACTTTCTTGAACAATTTTATTTAGGGATAATAATGTATCTTTATCTCTAGTTAATGAGACATGAGCTCCTGTTTTTTGTAGAGCCTCTTTTAATTTTAATGCAGTAGCCAAGGTTACATCTTTTTCTAGTAGTTGATATTTTTCTGAATGAGCTCCTGGATCTTCTCCACCATGTCCTGCATCTATTAATATACTAGCCTCAGAAATAGCACTTAGCGTATTTTTTTCTGGGGGCTCAAAACTGACGAGCCAATTAGCAACATAGCCTTTTATTCCATGTGTATCTTCAACATAATACCAACCGTTTTCTTCAGAAATAAAATTAAGAGGGGTTGCAAGATCATAAATTAATTCAATTTCTGTTCCTTTAATGGAGGGTTGATCTCTTAGAGGAACCGCATATTGTGCAGTATATAGTGTAGGTGTATTCATATAATCAACAGCCTGGTCATCGTTATTATTTAATGCAACTTTATCTTTTAAAACCCAACCTTCAACATTATCCACAACGACATTAAGCCAATCTTTTTGTTCTCTTGTAATAATGACTTTCGTCTCTGGTTTGATTTTTTTCAATACGTCACTAGAGGTTCGTGGATCTGTATAGACTTGTGTTTCATGAATAATTGTTCCAGGTAAGTTAGTTTTTGTATTTGATCGATTACTTTTAACAAGCCAACTGGCAACCCACCCTACTTCTTTATTAGGAAGTAGAACACGGTACCAATTATTTTTTTTATTTAAAACAATAAGTTGTTCTCCTTGTTTGATTTGTTCTTGAATATCAAAATTGAGACTAGGACCTGTACGTACATTAAGTACCATAGACTCTACAGTAATGGTTTCATTTTCTTTTGCTAAATAAAAAAATAATCCAATAGTCATCATCAATAAAACAGTACTAATAAAATTAACAGCTGGATGAGTCTTTTGTACCATATAAAACTCCTTTATAAAAGTATAGATGTTGTTATTATAACATAAGCGATTATAATAGATAAGTGAGAGGATGGTTATCGTATTTTATGAAATTTATTCATGTTTCTGATATGCATATTGATCGTAGTTTTGAAGGAGTTAGTGGTGTACCTGATACATTTATGGAATATTTACTACATGCTAATATGAAAGTATGGTCGAATATTGTAGATCAAGCCATTGCATTACATGTAGATTTTATTTTGATTTCAGGAGATACGTTCCACCGAGAGGAAATTAATTTACATGTGCAATCAGCATTTATCGAACAATTATATCGTCTAGATGCACACGGCATTTCTGTAGTGCTTACATTTGGAAATCATGATTATTATACAAGACAACGCTTTTGGATGACGTTGCCAGATAATGTAACCATCTTTACAGAAGAGAAAGTAGATACAATTGTATTATCTACAGCATTACACGAAAAAGTTGCAGTATCAGGATTTTCATATAATCACAGTCATATTCCACATACAATGGTGGATCAATTTCCAAATCGATTGCAAAATATTGATTTTCATATTGGTATGTATCATGGTTCTTTAGGTAAAGGCTCAGATCAATATATTTATGCACCATTTTCTATATCAGATCTTAAAGCAAAAAATTATGATTATTGGGCGTTGGGACATATTCATAAACCCCAAGTATTATCAGAATCTCCTCTTATTGTTTATTCTGGAGCACCTCAAGGGCATAATAAAAAAGAAGGGTATGCTAAATATTGTGTGTTTGTTTCTTCTTATCAAGCATTATTAAATTATGAGTGGCTTCCTGTGGCTTTTGTATTATGGGAAGAGATTCATATTTCTTTAGAAACGATTCACCATTTAGATGATATTTCAAGATATATTTGTGATATGATATTATTAACTTTTGAACCTATAGAAAGTCCCATATTATTATCTGTAACACTAGGTGATATTTGTGATTCATTATTTGAAGAAGTAGAAACAAAGTTAAATAATCATGAGTTGTTAGATTATTTACAACAAGAAGTGTATAAGATGAGTAATCAATTTATATGGATTACTACGATTGATCGTGTACATCAGAAGCAAAAGATCGTGTTACCTCAAGGAATATCAGAATCATTGCTCGATCAGTTAAGCGATATTTATTCTGATCAAAATAAGGTACAAACCTTATTAGCTCCTTTTACAGAACAAAACTATCCTTCAGAGATGATTCAACAATTGTTAGAAGATCGAGAGAATATATTACAAGATGCTTTAGAAGAATTATTAGCAGAGCTTGATATGAATTAAAGAGGGTTAATATAGATGCGTTTGATTAAATTAGAAGTTGTACATTTTGGTAAACTGAAACAACAAATTTATCCCCTGGATGCATCATTTATCGGTTTATTTGGAATAAATGGTTCAGGTAAGACTACATTATTTTTTTTTATAAGAACAATTTTATTTGGATTTCCAAAAAAAAATGATAAAGATTATATATATCAGCCAATAGATAGTAGTTTAGAAGGTGGTAAAATTTGGCTTCAAATAGATTCAGAACAAGATCCTATCTTAATTGAGCGTTACCGACATCATAAACAAGGCCAAGCAACTGTATTTTTTTCAGATGGGACAATGAAAGAAGAATCTTATCTTAAAACTATTTTGGAACCCTTAACTTTGGAACTTTTTGATCAAATTTATGCTCTTTCTAATACACAAATCAATCAAAGATCATTCATTACTCCCAAAAAGTTACAGCAAATGTTACTTACTATCGGTGTATCAGGAAGTGATCATTTTTTAAAACAAATATCAGTTTATAAAAAACAACAGCAATCCTTGTTTCGTCCTTTTGGCAAAAAACCAAAAATTAATGAATCTTTTGAAAAATTAGAATATATAGAACAACAGATTACAAAAGAACAGTACAAACATCATAAGGATCAAGATTTTTATGATGTATTATATACGCTTAAAGAAGAATATAATGCATTACTTCATCAAGAAAAAGAATTAAAACAACAGTTAATGCGTTATCAAAATCAAGTTAGTCTTTGGCCACAGTATGAATTATATCAAAAGATACATCAATGGATGCGTTATTATCATATTGAAAATATTGAAGAATTAGCCAAGTATGAAGAGTATCAACAGCAATTAGACTATTATCAAAAGCAACAACAAAAAGTTAATGAAAAAATTGTAGAAATTTCTAAACAATTATTGACTGATGAAGAAAAAATAGATCAAAAGTTACTCGGATATGTATCAGAAGAAGATTATCAAACCCTTGCAACTTGGTATGAAAAAGAAACATATCTTTTTTTAAAAGAAAAAGAATGTCAAGAAAAAATAAAAGAAAATATTGAATTAAAAACACGTTATGAACAAAAATTAAATCAGTTAGAAGAGTGTTATCCAGAATTATTATCTCAAAGTCAGTTTTATTTAGAAGATAAAAAGCCACAGTTATCTTATTTATCAATAATACTTAGTGTATTAAGTACTTTATTTGGGTGGATTTTATTATCTAAACCTTGGCATTTTGTAATTTGGTTAGTGCTTAGTTGGAGCTATATTGGTATTAAACTGGGTCAATATTATGTGAGTAAGAAGCGCGCATATTATCATTTTATAAAAATAAGAAAAAAATGGGCTCAGTTATTAAATCAATTAGATCAACTGTATTTAAGGCATAGTGAATTGAAAGAAGAAGAGACAACGATATTGGCGCATATCAAAAAACAAGAGCAAATATGGCAATCGATGAAGCAAAAATATCAGTGGCCTGAAGACATGAAACAGCTCTCTTGGCCAGATTATTATAAGCAAAGAAAACATCAAAAAAAATTGAAAGAAGAGATGACTCAGTATCAACAACAAGTAGAAACATTGCAAGGTAGGATACAACAAAAAGAAGCACAACTTGATACATTAAAACAAATATTTTCTAAATTATCGATGGATTATTTGAGTTATCAAGAGATTCATGAACTTCAAGAAATGATAAATACGTATTATGATGGTTTTAAAACCTATACATTAAATAAATGTCAAAATAGTTATAATAAGGTTCAAAAGACATTAAACAAAATAGAACAAGAAAAAACACGACAAGAACAAGTGCTAGAGCCTTATTTAAAAGAAGAAAAAGCACTAGCAATAAAGCAAAAAGAATTACTCAAGTTATATCAGTTAAAAGAAGATCAAGAAACAGTCTTATATCAAGAAATGAAAGAATGGTTAAAGATACAATTTAAAATATCATTAATTAAAGATATGCTTTATATGTTATCTGATCAACAGCTACCAACAGTGATGTCTATGGTTTCTGTATATTTTAAAATATTAACAGATCATATGTTTATATCTTGTGATATTGTAGATCAAGAATTTACTTTTTATGATACATCAAATCGCGCGTATTCCATTGAGTATTTATCAACAACTCAATTGACACAATTTTATTTATCGTTAAGATTAGCAATTATTTTCTTTTATCATCAGAAAATACCTGCTCCACTTATTTTAGATGATATTTTTGTAACTTATGATGAGCATAAAATAAAAATTACCATTGATTTATTAAAAGAATTCAGTCAACATACTCAAGTTATTATTTTAAGTTCAAATTATCATTTAAAAAAATATTTTGAACGAGAATCTTTATTGATGTATGAGTTAGCTTCTAATTGATGATAGAAAGGATGCTTATATGAAAAAAATTAATGATATAAAATTAAATGAAGAATTTCAAATATATGTAGCATTAAAAAGCATTGAACTTAGAACAGCAAAACAAGGCAATACTTACGCTTCTTGTGTATTTCAAGATAGTTCAGGATTTATTGAAGGGAAAATATGGCATATTAAAGAAGAGCTCATGAATCAACTAGAACCGGGTACCATTTTATATTTAGAAGGTAAAAAAGAATTATATCATGATCAAGTACAAGTAAAAATTAAACAGATAAGACGTGCTCATGAAGAGGAAGTTCCCAAAGGAGTATCATATACTCCAAAAGCTCCAATATCTGTAGATAAGTTACAAGATATTTGTATTTCATTTATTGAGCAGATTAAAAATCCAATATTACATGATATTGTCAGTTATTTATATACAACATATGAACAAGAATTTTTAAGTTTTCCTGCTGCAAAAACATTACATCATGCATTTGAAGGTGGCCTTATTTATCACACAGTATCTATGTTGCAATTAGCTAAAGCGATTGAAGGTCATTATCCTGAAGTCAATCAAGAGTTATTGTATTCAGGAATTATATTACATGATTTAGGGAAAATCTTTGAATTATCAGGTCCAGATGATACTGTTTATACTTTATCTGGAAATTTGGTAGGGCATATTGTATTGGTTGATGAGGCAATTCATGAGGCATGTTATCAATTAGAGATTCATCCTCAAGAAGAATCTGTTATTTTATTAAAACATATGATTTTAGCTCACCATGGAAAGTTAGAATATGGATCACCAGTAAAACCACAGCTGTTAGAAGCAGAAATACTACATCAACTGGATTATATGGATGCATCAATTACTATGATTACAAAGGCTTTAGAAAAAACTGAACCTGGAACATTTAGTCCACGTCTTTTTGGCCTTGATAATCGTAGATTTTATCATCCAAATCATAAAGGAGATCATAAAGATGAGTCAAAAAAAT
>JASLFJ010000046.1 GCA_030150665.1 Enterococcaceae bacterium | reverse complement strand
AAGTATATGAAGGAGGATTATACTCTGATGAGTATGATGTTTCTGATGAATAGGTAGTACTGCTAGAGTAGACTGAGCTAGATGTTGATGCATCATTGTAGTAAGATGAGGTTGTCGTTTTATCAGATGATGTATCTTCTTCATAGCTATGAGTTGTATTAGAAGATCCTGAAACAAAATATTCTCCGTTTTGTTGATATACATTTTCAGGAGGTGTCCAATCAGTTACTTCGATTCCTTCTGATAGAAATGTCATTAAGTATCGGTAAATATACATCGCAATTTGTGTCTGTTCAGGGGTAATTGCATTTAAGTAGTTTGCATTTCCTGTCCAAACCGCTATTGAGTAGTTTGTTGTATATCCAACAAAAGTAATATCTGGCACCCCTCCATAAGGACCGTTAAAGGCTACATTTTCTGGATAGTTAGATGTTCCTGTTTTTCCAGCTTGTGGTAAACCTTCTATTTTTGCTGACTGTCCTGTTCCGTATTCAATAACATCTTTTAGCATATCTGTCATTAAAAAGGCAGTGGACTCTTTCATCACTTGTTCACCTTCTGGACGAAACTTTTTCTCTCTGCCATCAGGATAGACAACACGCTGTACATAATAAGGTTTATAATAGGTACCCCCATTAGCGAAACTAGCATAAGCAGCAGCTAAATTTAATGAGGAGATTTCTCCAGAGATGGCATTTGCATAATTAAAATCTTCATAATGAATACCTAATTTATTTAAAAATTCAGCAGCTTGATCTAGTCCTACTGCTTGAAGTGTTTTAACAGCAGGTACATTTCTAGAATCAACAAGTGCTTGGCGTAAAGTAATAGCACCTCGATGTGCTTTATCATAATTTTTCACTTCAATGTTTTTAGCATCGGGATAAACATAAGGTTCATCTATGATTTTTTGTGCAGTCGAATAATCTAAATATTCAATGGCTGGTGCATATTCTGTTATAGGTTTTACTGTAGATCCTACATCACGTGTTGCTTTCACCGCTAAGTTTTCCCCAAATCGAACATCATCTGGAATTTTTCTTCCCCCAATTTGAGCCATTACTTGGCCATTATGAACATCAATAATTGTGACTGCGGTTTGAAAATCATCACTTGGAAATTGAATAAGTTCATCTGTATTGACTAATTGATACAAGTACTCTTGTGCTGCCATATCTAGATTTGTATAAATATCCATACCGTCACGATAGACGTCTTTTCCTGTATTTTTTTCTACTTCTTCAATGACTTCTTTTAAATAATTATCAATGATTTTAATGTTTTCTGAGTTTCTCGTTAAAGGCAGTAACCCTTCTTGTACCGGTGTATTGATTGCTTGTTCGTAATCTGCTTTAGATATTTTATTATCTTGATACATTGCTGTAAGTACAAGATTTCTTCGATCAGTTGCAGCTTCAGGTTCTGTATAAGGATCATAATCATTAGGTGCTTGTGGCATTCCTGCTAACAGAGCTGCTTGAGCTAGATTTAAATCTTGTAGAGGTTTTCCAAAATATACTTCAGAAGCGGTTGCCATACCATAAAGACCATTTGCCATATACACTTTATTAATATAGTACATTAAAATTTCATCTTTTGATTTCTTCCGCTCTAGTTGTAGTGATAACCATGCTTCTTGAGCTTTACGCCATATAGTTTGATCTTCTTCTTTTGTTGAAAAATAAGAAAGCTTTATTAACTGTTGCGTTAATGTACTTCCGCCTTGTAATTGATTACCTTTAAAATTAGAAATGGCAGAGCCTGTAATTCGAATAATATCAATTCCTGGATGATGTTCGAAACGTTTATCTTCAATGGAGATAATTGCATTTTTAAGCAGCGGTGGGATTTGATTTGCTTCAATGGTTTCTCGCTTTTTTTCTCCTAATGTCATAATTAATTGACCATTTCTATCAAATA
This sequence comes from Enterococcaceae bacterium, assembly GCA_030150665.1. Classification (GTDB taxonomy): domain Bacteria; phylum Bacillota; class Bacilli; order Lactobacillales; family Catellicoccaceae; genus JASLFJ01. The sequence continues at coordinate 8,927 of JASLFJ010000046.1, read as the reverse complement.
TGTTAGATGAAATAGTATCTTCAAGTTTATGTTCATCAAGAGGTGGGGCATCTTTTGCATAATACCAAAAAGCACCAATACCAGCTAAGAAAATAATAAGAATAATCGTAAGTAATGTAAAAAATATTCGTTTCCACCAAGATTTTTTCTTTTTAGGCTGATGCAGTTTTTTTCTAGAATATTGGGATACATTATGTTGTGATTGCATTAAGATAACTCCTTTATATATTGATCAATCACCTGTAAATAAGGAATACGAGGGGCAAAAGATACTTTGATTTCTTTTCCATAAGTGATCAAATAAGATAGGGGTAATGATTTTTTATGAGGATACATTGTAAAAAAATGATTTAGTTGCTCATAAAAGAGTAGATAACATTGATTTAGACTAGAAAACCAAAAAAGAATAAAACAAATGCCACCGTGTTCATAACATTGTTTCATATGATTGATTTGGTGTTGATGAAGATTGCTTAATGGGAAACAAGTTTTATTTTGGGTTGTTTTTGCTTCAAAATCTATATAATACCCTTGGTATATACCGTTATAGTCTGTAGTTGATGCTTGTCTAAAATAAGCTTCTGTAATCTTAGCAGCACTACGGTTTGGATAGTTTACCGAAACAATTTGTATAGGTGTTGGTTTTTTATGAATAACAGCAAGATTATGTTTGAGATAAAATGCATTAGTTTCATTAATGGCTGCTTCAAATGACATACCACGGTTGCCAAAATGTGTATTTTGTTTAGAGGGTCTATTTAGATGCTTTGTACCATTAGGATACTTAATTTCCATGCTCATCTTCCTCCTATAATTTGTTATTATATCAAAAAATATAAGGGAAATAAATTATCCTTTTTTATTTTTATTATAAAGCATGAGTTTTCATTTATATATTGTGATTTCTTTCACTTTTTATCACAGCTTAATATTCTGTAATAATCGAGAAAAATACATAGATGTTCAAAAATAAAAAACTTGATTTTATTAAATCAACATGTTAATTTATTATTATAAATAACAGAAAAATAGTACAGATTTTGAGTACTGTTACACGTTATGTAAACTACCAATATTAGGAGAGGATTGTGTACTATGGCTAAGAAAAAAGTAAATCCGCTTGATTTTGAAACAACACTGGATAAAATTGAGGAAATGTTTCCAATGTTTCAAATCTTGGATGAAGAAGGAAAGATTGTTGATGAGTCGTTAGTTCCTGATTTAACAGATGAAGAATTAGTAGAGCTTATGTCACGTATGGTATGGGCGCGTGTTTTAGATCAACGTTCAACAGCATTAAACCGTCAAGGACGTTTAGGATTTTACGCACCAACGGCAGGACAAGAAGCAAGTCAGTTAGCAAGTCACTTTGCTTTAGAAAAAGAAGATTATCTACTTCCTGGATATCGTGATGTTCCACAGTTAATTCAACATGGATTACCATTAAGCGAAGCATTTTTATGGTCTCGTGGACATTCTGCAGGAAATAGTTATCCTGAAACATTAAAAGCGTTACCACCTCAAATTATTATTGGGGCACAATATGTTCAAGCTGCTGGTGTGGCTTTAGGACTTAAAAAACGTGGAAAACAAAATGTAGTTGTTACTTATACAGGAGACGGTGGATCTTCTCAAGGAGATTTCTATGAAGGAATTAACTTTGCAGGAGCGTATCATGCTAATGCTATTTTCTTCATTCAAAATAATGGATATGCGATTTCAACACCTCGTTCAATCCAAACTGCTGCAAAAACATTAGCACAAAAAGGAATTGCAGCTGGAATTCCATGTATTCAAGTTGATGGAATGGATGCATTAGCCGTTTATGCAGCAACGAAAAAAGCACGTGAACATGCGATTAGTGGTAAAGGTCCTGTTTTAATTGAAACAATGACATTCCGTTACGGACCACATACATTATCTGGAGATGATCCAACACGCTATCGTTCTAAAGAAACAGAAGAAGTTTGGGAAAAACGTGATCCATTGAAACGTATGCGTACGTATTTAACTGAAAAAGGATTATGGTCAGAAGAAAAAGAAGAAGCTGTAATTGAAGCGACAAAAGAAGAAATCAAACAAGCATTAAAAGAAGCAGATGCAGCACCAAAACAAAAAATCTCAGATTTCTTGAAAAACATGTTTGAGATTCAGCCTGAAGTGATTAAAGAACAAATTGCAATTTATGAAGCGAAGGAGTCGAAATAAGCATGGCACAAATGACAATGATTCAAGCGATTACAGATGCATTAGCTTTAGAATTAGAAAAAGATCCTAATGTACTGATTTTCGGAGAAGATGTAGGTAACAATGGTGGGGTATTCCGTGCAACTGAAGGATTACAAGCTAAATTTGGAGAAGATCGTGTATTTGATACACCACTTGCAGAATCAGGTATTGGTGGATTAGCATTTGGATTAGCACTTGAAGGCTACCGTCCTGTTCCAGAAATTCAATTCTTTGGATTTGTATTTGAAGTAATGGATGAGATTGTAGCTCAAATGGCACGTACACGTTACCGTATGAATGGTACACGTAATATGCCGATTACAATCCGCTCACCATTTGGTGGTGGAGTGCATACGCCAGAATTACATGCAGATAGTTTAGAAGGATTGATTGCACAATCTCCAGGAATTCGTGTAGTTATTCCAAGTAATCCATATGATGCAAAAGGATTGTTAATTTCAGCTATTCGCGATAATGATCCAGTAGTATTCTTAGAACATATGAAATTATATCGTTCATTCCGTGAAGAAGTTCCAGAAGGTATTTATACAGTTCCTTTAGATAAAGCAGCAGTGAGTCGTGAAGGTTCTGATGTAACTGTAATTACATACGGTGCTATGGTTAGAGAATCATTAAAAGCAGCGGAATCTTTAGAAAAAGATGGAATTTCTGTAGAAGTGATCGACTTAAGAACAGTAGCACCACTAGATATTACAACAATTATTCAATCTGTTGAAAAAACAGGACGAGTTGTTGTCGTTCAAGAAGCACAACGTCAAGCAGGAGTTGGTGCTCAAGTAGTTTCTGAAATTTCAGAACGTGCTATTTTATCTTTAGAAGCACCAATTGGTCGTGTTTCTGCCCCTGATACAGTATTCCCATTTGGTATGGCAGAACATGATTGGTTACCAAATGCCAAAGATATTGAGGATAAAGTACGCGAAGTTTACGAATTTTAAGCGGCTAACGATATAATAGGGGGAGAAAAACTATGGCATTTCAATTCAAATTACCAGATATTGGCGAAGGGATTGCAGAAGGTGAAATCGTAAAATGGTTTGTAAATGTTGGTGATACAATCCAAGAAGACGAGCCATTATTAGAAGTACAAAATGATAAATCTGTAGAAGAAATTCCATCACCAGTGACTGGAACAGTAAAAAGTATTGTTGTAAGTGAAGGGACAGTAGCACGTGTCGGTGATGTATTAGTAGAAATTGATGCACCAGGGCATGAATCTAATGATGCACCAGCAGCACCAGCTCAAGAAGCGACAGCCCAACAATCATCTACAGCTTATCTATTCCAATTCAAATTACCAGATATCGGAGAAGGGATTGCAGAAGGTGAAATCGTAAAATGGTTTGTTGGTGCAGGAGATACAATCCAAGAAGATGAGCCATTATTAGAAGTACAAAATGATAAATCTGTAGAAGAGATTCCATCACCAGTAACTGGAACAGTAAAAAGTATTGTTGTAAGTGAAGGGACAGTAGCACGTGTCGGTGACGTATTAGTAGAAATTGATGCACCAGGACATAATAATGCAGCTTCTGTTGCAAAAGACACTCAAGAAACAACACCAAAAGCTACTGTACAACCTGCAAAAGCTCAAGCAACAGGTACACCGCAAGCAGCAACAAGCAATCCAGCAGGCAAAGTTTTAGCTATGCCTTCTGTACGTCAATATGCACGTAAAAATGGTGTTGATATTACTCAAGTTACAGCAACTGGCGCTCATGGCCGTGTTACAAAAGAAGATATTGATCGCTTCATGCAAGGTGGAGCAGCACCAGCTGCAGCACCAACCCAAGAAGTAGTTCAAGAAGTGGCACCAGCCCAAGAAACTGTACAAACACCAGCAGCACAACCACAACCGGTTACAACACAAGCAGGACAAGAAACACGTGAAAAATTAACACCAATGCGTCGTGCAATTTCTAAAGCGATGGTAACAAGTAAACATACTGCACCTCATGTTACCTTGATGGATGAAGTAGAAGTAAGTGCATTATGGGATCATCGTAAGAAATTTAAAGATATTGCAGCAGAAAAAGATGTGAAACTCACATTCCTTCCATATATTGTTAAAGCGTTAGTAAGTACAATGAAAGCTTTCCCTGTGTTAAATGCATCTATTGATGATGCAACTGAAGAAGTTGTTTATAAACATTACTATAATATTGGAATTGCAACAGATACAGATCAAGGACTTTATGTGCCAAATATCAAGTCTGCAGATACAAAAAGTATGTTTGAAATTGCTCGTGAAATTTCAGAAAAAGCAGCACTTGCTCAAGAAGGTAAGTTAACAGCAGCTGATATGCGTGATGGTACGGTTACGATTACAAATATTGGTTCAGTTGGTGGTGGGTGGTTTACACCGGTTATCAACTATCCAGAAGTAGCTATTTTAGGTGTAGGAATCATTTCACAACAGCCAATTGTAAATGCAGAAGGAGAGCTTGCGATTGGACGTATGTTGAAATTATCATTAAGTTTTGATCACCGTATTGTTGATGGAGCAACAGCACAAAGTGCAATGAACCATATTAAACGATTACTTGCAGATCCAGAATTATTATTGATGGAAGGATGATACAAACATGGTTGTAGGAGATTTCGCAATTGAGCTAGATACAGTCGTTATTGGAGCAGGACCGGGTGGCTATGTAGCAGCCATTCGTGCCGCTCAAATGGGACAAAAAGTAGCAATTATTGAACGTCATGCGATTGGTGGAGTATGTTTAAATGTTGGATGTATTCCTTCTAAAGCATTAATTGCTGCAGGACATCGCTATCAAGAAGCAATGCATTCAGAAATTTTTGGAGTTCATGCTAAAGAGGTAACTCTTGATTTTTCTGAAACACAAAAATGGAAAGATGAAGTCGTTGTAGGTCGTCTGACAAAAGGTGTAGAAATGCTTCTTAAGAAAAATAAAGTAGAAATCATTACTGGAGAAGCTTTCTTTATGGATGGCAATACATTGCGTGTGATTACTGAAGATAGTGCACAAACGTATTCATTTAATCATGCAATTGTTGCAACAGGAAGTCGTCCAATTCAAATTCCAGGATTTAAATTTGGCGGACGTATCATTGATTCTACTGGAGGACTAAACTTAACAGAAGTGCCTAAAAAATTAGTTATTATTGGTGGCGGTGTTATTGGTGCTGAATTAGGTGGTGCTTATGCTAATCTAGGATCTGAAGTGACGATTTTAGAAGGTTCTCCGCAGTTATTACCAACATTTGAAAAAGATATGGTAAGCTTAGTAGAAAAAGAATTTAAAAATAAAGGGGTAACTGTAGTTACTAAGGCGATGGCTAAAGAAGCTGTTGAAACAGAAAATGGTGTTTCAGTCACTTATGAAGTAGATGGAACTTCACATACGGTTGAAGCAGATTATGTTATGGTTACTGTAGGCCGTCGTCCAAATACAGATGATTTAGGACTTGAAGTTGCAGGTGTTGAATTAACAGAACGTGGTCATGTAAAAGTAAATGAGCAGTGCCAGACTAATATTCCAAGCATTTATGCAATTGGTGATATTACACCAGGACCTGCACTTGCTCATAAAGCAAGTTATGAAGCGAAAATTGCTGCAGAAGCCATTTCAGGTGAACCTGTTGCTGTTGATTATGTTGCAATTCCAGCAGTAGCCTTTACTGATCCTGAATTAGCTACCGTTGGATTAACAGAAAAAGAAGCTAAAGAACAAGGTCTTGATGTTGTTGCTTCTAAATTCTCATTAGCTGGGAATGGACGTGCGCTTTCATTAAATCAACCAGAAGGATTTGTACGTCTTGTAACAACTAAAGAAGACCACATTATTGTTGGTGCTCAAGTTGCAGGAATTAGTGCAAGTGATATTATTGCAGAGCTTGGCTTAGCTATTGAAGCAGGAATGAATGCAGAAGATATTGCATTAACAATTCATTCTCATCCTTCATTAAGTGAAGTCGTTATGGATGCTGCAGAACTTGCGTTAGGGATGCCAATTCATATGTAATAAATAAGAAAAGCATAGTTAATAGACTATGCTTTCTTTTTTTAAAATAATACTTGCATTTGTTGTCTGTCTTTGATAGAATAATAGGGCATAGATGTCTGTTTTATAAACTGTAAAAATGAAATATTGTCCATTTTTACAATGTTAACGGAAAACAAAAATAGAAATCTCTTTTGGAGTGTGTTCTATTTTTGGTTTTTTTTTGCTTAAAATTAATGAAAATATCGATTATTTTTTCTTTGTTAACGAATTGTAATAAAAATTTAATATAACAGACATGAAATTTATGGAAAGGGTGACACACTTGGCTGGACGTATTGTGAAATATGGAAAACATCGTGAAAGACGAAGTTTTGCACGAATTGATGAAGTATTAGAATTGCCAAATTTAATTGAAATTCAAACAAATTCATATCAGTGGTTCTTAGATGAAGGATTACAAGAGATGTTTGAAGATATTTTACCGATTAAAGATTTTACCGATAAACTTTCGTTGGAATTTGTTGGGTATGAATTAAAAGAACCTAAATATCAGGTGGAAGAAGCAAGAGCACATGATGCTAATTATTCTGCACCTCTTCATGTAACACTTAGATTACATAATAAAGTAACAGGCGATATTAAATCGCAAGAAGTATTTTTTGGTGAGTTTCCTTTAATGACAGAAATGGGAACTTTTATTATTAATGGTGCTGAACGTGTCATTGTTTCTCAATTAGTCCGCTCTCCAGGTGTTTATTTCCATGAAAAAGTAGATAAAAATGGAAAAGTAGGTTATGGATCTACAGTTATTCCTAACCGCGGAGCATGGTTAGAGCTTGAAACAGATGCTAAAGACTTATCTTATGTTCGTATTGATAGAACACGTAAGATTCCTATGACCGTATTATTAAGAGCATTAGGATTTGGTTCAGATGATACGATTATTGATATTTTTGGACAAAATGAGAGTTTACTGGCAACACTAGAGAAAGATCTTCATAAAAATGCTCATGATTCTCGCACAGAAGAAGCATTAAAAGATATTTATGAGCGTCTTCGTCCAGGAGAGCCAAAAACAGCAGATAGTTCAAGAAGTCTATTAACAGCACGATTTTTTGATCCAAAACGCTACGATCTAGCGGCTGTAGGACGTTATAAAGTTAATAAAAAATTAAGTTTAACAACACGTCTTTTAAACCAAACGCTGGCTGAACATCTTATTGATCCTGAGACAGGGGAGATTTTAGTAGAGCGTGGTACAGTAATCACTCATGAAGTGATGGAATCATTAAAACCTCATTTAGAAAAAGGTTTAAATGAAGTGACTTACTATCCATCAGAAGATGGGGTAGTTCCAGGGCCTGTAACGGTTCAAGTGATTAAAGTATACTCACCAAAAGATGCAGAAAAAATTGTTCATGTAATTGGAAATGGACAGTTAGATGAAACCCATAAAACGATCTGTCCAGCTGATATTTTAGCAACCATTAGTTATTTCTTAAACTTAATGGATGGTATTGGCTATGTTGATGATATTGATCATTTAGGAAACAGACGTATTCGTTCTGTTGGAGAGTTATTACAAAATCAATTTAGAATTGGCTTAGCGCGTATGGAACGTGTAGTGCGTGAGCGTATGTCTATTCAAGATACAGAAACATTAACGCCGCAACAATTGATTAATATTCGGCCTGTGGTTGCGGCGATTAAAGAATTTTTCGGCTCATCTCAATTATCACAATTTATGGATCAAACCAATCCACTTGGAGAATTGACCCATAAACGTCGTCTATCGGCTTTAGGACCTGGTGGACTTACAAGGGATCGTGCAGGTTATGAAGTTCGAGACGTTCACTATTCGCATTACGGACGTATGTGTCCTATTGAAACTCCTGAAGGACCCAATATTGGGTTGATTAATAGTTTATCAACATATGCGAAAGTTAACCGATACGGATTTATTGAGACTCCGTACCGAAGAGTTGATCGAAAAACAGGTAAAGTTACTGATCAGATTGATTATTTAACAGCGGATGAAGAAGATCACTATATGGTAGCTCAAGCTAACTCATTGTTAAATGAAGATGGAAGTTTTGCAGAGCCTTACGTTATGGCACGAATTCAAAGTGAAAACCTAGAAGTGTCTGTTGATCAAGTAGATTATATGGATGTATCTCCAAAACAAGTGGTTGCTGTTGCGACTTCATGTATTCCATTTTTAGAAAATGATGATTCTAACCGTGCGCTAATGGGAGCGAATATGCAGCGTCAAGCAGTTCCTTTAATTCAGCCTCAATCCCCATTTATTGGTACAGGAATGGAATATAAAGCAGCTCATGACTCAGGTGCAGCATTGTTATGTAAAGAAGAAGGAATAGTAGAGTATGTTGATGCTAAAGAGATTCGTGTAAGACGCAGCAATGGTACATTAGATAAATATGCGGTTGCTAAATTCCGTCGTTCTAATGCAGGAACATGTTATAATCAGCGTCCTATTGTTCATGTTGGAGAACATGTTGAAGTAGGGGATGTTTTAGCAGATGGACCTTCTATGGAAGAAGGAGAACTTGCGTTAGGACAAAACGTACTTGTTGCCTTTATGACATGGGAAGGATATAACTATGAAGATGCGATTATTATGAGTCGCCGATTGGTTAAAGATGATGTTTATACGTCCATTCATATTGAAGAGTATGAATCAGA
>JASLFJ010000005.1 GCA_030150665.1 Enterococcaceae bacterium | reverse complement strand
ACTTGTCTTGATACTTTTCCTTTACGAAATCCTGGAACAGATAAATTGTTCTTAACACGATTAAATGTTTTTGTTAATCCTTCATTAATTGTATCTATATCAATTTCAAATGTTAATGTTCCTGTATTTGTTCCTTTTTTTTCCCATTTCGCTGACATATAATAGTTCCTCCAGTATATAAAAATTATTTGTATTTTACTATGTTACATCCTATACAATAGTACACTATATAAAAAAAAATGTAAACTATAAAATAAGGACCCTATCGCATCAATTAAAGAAATTCAATGCTGACTATGACTTTATTTCATTTGATTTTTCATTGTTTGCATCATCTGTTTTAATTTTTTTTCAGACGGTTTTTGTCCCATCTGTAACATCATCATTCGAAGCATATCTTCATTAAATGGTGGATTTTTCTTCAAATAATCTTCCATATATTTACGTGCTGCATAAAAACCACCGATTAGTCCTAAAATTAATGCAACAATGATTAAAATAATCGCTAACCATAAATTCATAAAACCCCTCCTCTACTGTAACAATATCATTCTTATTCTACTAAACTTTAATAGAGTTGCAAATACTTTTTATCAAAAGAGTAAATAGTCATCATGATAGATGCTCTAAAAATCGGGTATATTCTGTTTCTAAAGACCTAGGAGCTGAAACAACAACTTTCACATAAGGATATGCATCTAAATCTAAAACTAAAGCATTTTGATGTTGCTTTGCCATAAAAAACTCTTGTCCATATGCTTTATAAAAAGTCCCTTGTGCTACCTGACTCGGTAAATACATCCCTAATTTAGGTGTATCCCACTCTAAATAATCAGATAAATCAAGACGAGAAATCAGTGTAATATGTTTTATTGATTGATAAGGAATAACCAATTGATGTTTTAGTCCTAAAATAGCCTGAAATCGATCAAAGATAAAAGTTGCAGTTGTTGTTTGATATCGTGTTGTAAACACTTAACTTCCCCCTAATGATTGCATCTTATCGTAACGTAATATTGAGCTGTTCTATCAATGCATCTGTAATTTTTTGCACCTCTTTGACAATTTCTTCATCAGTTAACGTAGCCTCATTATTGTGAAATACTAAGCGATAAGACATAGATTTTATATCTGATTCATAAACATCAAATAACGTCACATCGGTTAAATACTTCGTTTTAACATGTTGAATTGTTGTTATGATATCTTGATGAGTTACTTGTTCTGGAACTAGTAAAGAAATATCTCGAGAAACACTTGGATATTTACTAATTGGCGTAAATGTCCACTCTGGCACTAACATAGCTAATAATTGCGTCATATTGATCTCACACGCATAAACACGTCCTAAATCATACTGATGAGCAAGATTAGGGTGGATCTCACCTAAAATACCAATAACTTCTCCTTGATATAAAAGATTTGCACATCGTCCAGGATGAAATGCAGCATCATCTGCGTTCACTTGAAATGCAATATGCTCTTGGCAACCTAATAAAATAAATAACTGTTCTAAAGCACCCTTAAGTACAAAGAAATCACTTAAAATACCTGATTGATGCCAAGAAGACTGTTGATACATACCTGTCATCAGACAGCCTAAATGAAGATGTTCTTCTGGAAGTTCTTGTTCTTTAGCATTAAACACTTTTCCTAATTCAAATAATGCTATGTTATCATTATTATGCGCAATATTATATGCAGCAGTATCTAATAAACCAGCGAGCAAGTTTTTTCTAAGAACTGAACGTTCTTGACTCATCGGCCAAGCTAAGCTTACTTCTTGGCGGTTAAGATAAGGAAGTGTAAATAATTTATTTTTTTCTGAAGTTGTTAGTGAGTAGTTAATCGTTTCAAAAAATCCTTGTCCTACAAGATTTTGTTTGATCTTTCTTAATAAATGTTGCTGTTTAGTTAACATACCTGGAGCAAGTTCACTTTTTGGTAATGTTGATGGAATAACATCATACCCATAAATACGTGCTACTTCTTCTACTAAATCTTCAGGAATGCGCACATCTTGTCTGCGCGTTGGCACTTCTACAGTTAATTGTTCTCCATTTAAAGATAAAATATGAAATCCTAAACGACGCATAATATCGGTAACATCATCAAGCACTAGCTCTGTCCCTAAAACTTGATTAATATCTGTTAAAGTCATCTCAATATGTTGTGGGGCTACTTCTGTCTGCCCAACACAAATTTGTCCTGAAACAACTTTTCCTGATCCCAACTCAGCGATTAGTTGTGCTGCAAAATCACATGCAAGCCGCACCATATTAGGATCAACACCTTTTTCAAACCGTTGACTGGATTCTGTACGCACATGATGAGCTTGACTACTTTTACGAATCATTTTTTTATCAAACAGTGCCGATTCTAAAGCAACCGTTACCGTTTTATGATCGATTTCTGTATTAGCACCACCCATAATTCCCGCTAATGCAATAGCTTCTTGATCATCTGCAATTACAATATCATGTTCAGATAATTGACGTTCTTGTCCATCTAAAGTTACTAATACTTCATCTTTTTCAGCACACCTTACATAAATATGCGCTCCTGTTACTTTATCATAATCAAATGCATGAAGAGGTTGTCCAAAAAGAAGTAACGTATAGTTTGTAACATCAACAATATTATTGATCGGTCTTAACCCTGCATTCATTAATTTGTTTTGTAACCACTGAGGACTTTCTTTTACAGTCACTTGGTCAATGACACGCATACAATACGTTGGACATAAAGCAACATCTGTCACGTCAACTGAAAGATAATCTTGAATCTGCTTAGTAGTATCTTCTACTACATCAATTTCTGGAAGACGTGGAGTTTGATCATATATCGCAGCAATTTCATAAACTAACCCACGAATACTTAAAGCATCTGCTCGATTAGGCGTAATCGAAATATCAATTAACGCATCATCCATATCTAGGTAAGGAAAAACATCTGAACCTACTTCAGCATCTTCAGGTAAAAAATAAATTCCTTCGGCATACTCTTTCATCACTAAAGAGCCATCATAACCCAGTTCTTGTAAAGAACAAATCATCCCTAAAGAGACTTCTCCGCGCATTTTACCTTTTTTAATTTTAACATTATCAACAATACGTGCAGAAGGTAACGCAACGATCACTTTTTTTCCTGCTTGAATATTGGGTGCCCCACATACAATTTGATACAATTCTTCTTCACCAACATCTACTTGACAAACAGATAAATGATCGCTATTAGGATGTTTTTTACACGAAACAACATCACCTACAACAATTTTTTTGAGCCCATCTTGAGGAGAACTAATACCTTCTACTTCAAGTCCTGTTCTTGATAACTTATCTCCTAGTTCTTGAGGGCTAATATGACTTAAATCAAGATACTCTGATAACCATTTATAAGATGCTAACATATTAATAATCCTCCTCAATAAATTGACTTAAAAAGCGCATATCATTTTGATAAAATGAGCGAATATCATTAATTCCATATCGTAACATAGCTACTCGGTCTGGTCCTAAACCAAATGCAAAGCCTTGATAACGTATTGGATCAATCCCAGACATTTCAAGC
>JASLFJ010000137.1 GCA_030150665.1 Enterococcaceae bacterium | reverse complement strand
TCAAATTGAGTCCATGTAAGAGAGATTTAGCAAAAGAATTTTTTGAAGCCTTTCGTCAAAAAGATCTTGCTGTGGGTGCTTATTATTCTAAAGCAGATTGGTATTCTACTTATTATTGGGTAGATGATAATCAAAAAAAAGGACGGACAGCAAGTTACGATCCGTCAGCATATCCAGAGCGTTGGCAAAAATATGTGACTTTTGTCCATCGGCAGATTCATGAACTGACACATCAGTATGGGCCAATCGATTTATTATGGCTGGATGCAGGATGGTGTGGCCAAGGAAAAGAAGATTTAGAGATGGATCGACTAGCAGAGATTGCTCGGGAAAAGAATCCAGAATTAATTATGGTAGACCGTATGATGGGTGGACGACATGAAAATTATGTTACACCCGAGCGGAAAGTACCAGATGAAAAGGATATACCGATTAAGCCGTGGGAAAGCAATATTCCATTAGGGAATGATTGGGGATATGTTCCAACCGATACGTTTAAGACGAGTCAAGAAATTATTAAAACATTCTTAGAAGTGATTAGTAAAGGTGGCAATCTTATTTTAGGTGTAGGACCTAAGCCAGATGGCACATTTACTGAAGAAGAAACTCAAATACTATCAGATTTAGGAGACTTTACTTCCCGTTTTGGAGAGGGGATTTACCAAACACGTGCCTTGGCACAACGTCCCGCTAATAATGACTGGTATGTAACATGTAAAGCACATAGCTACTATTGTTTTACTTCATCAGTCTATCTTCAAAATCATCATACGGTGTATTTGAATGAAATGGGGATTCATGATTTTGCTTTTTCTTCATGTGTAGATATGGCAAGTCAAACAGAATTGCTACTGCATTCAGAAGGGAATAGGGTATGTGTTACATTACCAGAACAAGCTGAAATGACGCATGGTTACTGGGGTTTTAAGCTAGTAAAACAAAACTAACACATTGAAAAGATTTAACATATTGTCAAATGATAGCGCTACATATTATGATAAGTGTGCAAATGAAAGCGTTCTATTGGTTCGCACTTTGATAGATACTCAAAGTCGAATGTAGTTTAAAGGAGGAGGAACACATGGCAGAAGCAGGAACAAAACAAATAGCCAAAGTATCGCCAAAGAAAAAAATTAGTTGGAAAAAAGTTAAAAACAGTAAACAACTTTATCTTTTTGTCCTTCCAGCCTTTCTTTTTTTCTTAGTCTTTGCTTATGGACCGATGTATGGTGTGGTCATTGCATTTAAAGATTACATGCCATCATTAGGAATATGGGGAAGTCCTTGGGTAGGATTTAAACACTTCCATCGATTTTTTAATTCATATTATTTCTGGGACTTATTAAAAAATACATTGGGTATTAGTTTATACAGTTTAGTGGTAGGATTTCCACTACCAATTATTTTAGCGTTGGCTTTAAATGAAGCGAAAGACGGTTTTTTCAAAAAATTCACTCAAACCGTCACATATGCGCCACATTTTATCTCGGTGGTTGTTATTAGTGGGATGTTGATTTCTTTCTTATCTCCTTCAACAGGGATTATCAACCACTTGCTAGAAGCGTTAGGAATGGAACGAATCGCGTTTATGACGGATCCAAAATGGTTTAAAACACTTTATGTGTTATCAGGTGTTTGGCAAGGAACGGGTTGGGCTTCAGTCATTTATTTAGCAGCACTATCAGGTGTTGATACACAGCTACATGAGGCAGCAACCGTAGATGGAGCGACGCGTTTACAACGTGTTTGGTATATTAATATTCCAACAATTTTACCAACGATGGTTATCTTGTTAATTATGAACTTTGGTTCGTTAATGGCAACAGGTTATGAAAAAATCTTGCTATTACAGAATGCGTTAAACTTAGAATCATCTAACGTCATTGCGACATTCGTTTATAAACAAGGTTTATTAGATGCACAATATAGTTACGCTGCAGCAGTCGGCTTATTTGAGTCATTAATTAATGCGACCTTACTGATTGTCGTGAATAAGATTTCACGTAAAGTCAGCGAAGTTAGTTTATGGTAGGAGGGTATACAAATGGCAGCAAATGCAATTAAAATAAAAGATACAAAGGCTGATAAAATCTTTGTGGGATTCGTGTACCTTTTCTTGGCACTCGCATTGATCATTGTATTATACCCATTGATTTATATTGTCAGTGCCTCAATCAGTGAACCACAGTTTGTTAACTCTGGAGAGATGTGGCTATTGCCAAAAGGGTTTACGTTTGAAGGGTATAAAACCATTTTCCAAAATGAAAATATTTGGCGTGGTTATCGTAATACTATATTTTATACAGCTTTAGGAACAACGATTAACTTAGCAGTGACACTACCAGCAGCGTATGCACTTTCTCGTGTTGACTTTTATGGGAAAAAATTATTTATGAACTTTATGTTGCTTACAATGTTTATCAGTGGTGGATTGATTCCAAGTTACTTATTAATTAAAAACTTAGGAATGATTGATACGATTTGGGCGCTTGTGATTCCAAACGCTGCCTCTGTTTATAATATTGTTGTGACACGTACGTTCTTCCAGTCTAGTATTCCAAGAGAGATGGAAGAAGCAGCGATTGTCGATGGTTGTTCGGATTTTAAAATGTTTATTAAAATCATTTTACCTTTATCTATGCCAATTATCGC
>JASLFJ010000127.1 GCA_030150665.1 Enterococcaceae bacterium | reverse complement strand
ATTAGAATTAATTGTCTTTGCGATGGGACATACAGAATATGCATTATTGACCGATTTAGAGGAAGAACACATTGATCGGTTATGGCAAGTGCATCTAAAAACACCCATATTGTTATGTCAACAGTTACAAAACAAGTTATCAGTATCAAAGTCGGGCAGAATTATTTTTATTGGCTCTGTTTACGGCAGTTATGGTAGTGCTATGGAAGTTGTTTATAGTACAGTTAAAGGTGGACAAGAAAGTTTTGTAAAAGCTTATGCAAAAGAAGTAGCCAGCTTAGGTATTACTGTTAATTTAATTGCCCCTGGTGCTGTGCATACCCAAATGAATCATTTATTGACTACAGAAGATTATCATCTGTTAACGCAAGAAATACCATTAAATAAGTTAGCAACACCGTTAGATATTGCTTATGGGGTTCTTTTTTTAAGTTCAAAACAAGCAGAATATATTACAGGAATAACATTACCAATTGATGGTGGATGGAAGGGGTAAAGAAATGAAATGGCTACGATTGGAGAACAGTTAAAAAAAGCAAGAGAAGACCATAATATGTCTCTTGAAGAACTTCAGAAAAAAACAAAAATTCAAAAAAAATATTTAGAAGCACTTGAAGAAGATAATTTTTCTGCAATGCCAAGTAGTTATTATGTGAGAGCATTTATTAGACAATATGCTAAAGCAGTTGACATTGATGGGGATCACCTTGTAAAAGTATATGATGGGGAGCCTAGTAAGGGGTCTATTACTTCACAAGATCAAACTGTACACGAGACGCGTAGCGAAATTCATACAGAGCAAAGTAATATAGTTAAGCTTCAGCATAAATTACCTATGATTATTTTACTTATTGTTGCATTTGGTATTATTGGTGTTGTTATTTATGAAACAGTACAACACAATAAAGTAACACCGATTGATACGCGACAATTTGACGTAGAAGAAGGATATGAAACTTCAGAAGATGAAAACACTTTAGATGAGGAAGAAATAGACACTTCTGATGAAGAAATAGAGGTAAAAGAAACGACACCATCATCAGAAGAAAATGAAGATATATCGAATAATAAAATAACACAAAAGAAAATAGATGAGACACAATTTGATGTTACGTATCAAGGAAAAACCCCTGTTGAGCTTTCATTCACAGGGGTTTCTGATGATTGTTGGATTGGTATTAGTGATTATAATGGGTTTTATTTATTTCAAGGAACCATTAAACCTGGACAAACAAAGCAAGTTATGATTCCTGAACATGTAACGCAAGCTTATCTGACTTTAGGTATGCCTCAAGCAGTAGATATTAAGATGAATAATGAACCCTTATCTTTAGATATTTCTAAAGATGATCTCACTCAAAAGACAATCATATTAAATATTGAATCAGAATAATAAATAGAGGGAGTAGATTATGAATTCGCATTATTTTAAGGAAGATACATCACTAGCACATCATTATCAAGAAGTAACATGTACATTACGAGCACATACATTAGTTTTTCAGACAGATTCAGGTATTTTTTCTAAAAATGGTGTTGATTATGGATCTCAAGCATTAATTAAAGCTTTTCCTCAAGATATGTTATCTCAAGTTTCTGGACCTATATTAGATGTTGGGTGTGGTTATGGGCCTTTAGGGTTATTTCTAGCAGCATCTACTGATAGAACGGTTGATATGGTGGATATTAATCCTAGGGCTTTAGAGATGGCTAAAATTAATGCCGAAAAAAATAAAATCACTAATGTTCATATTTTTGAATCTGATATGTTTTCTAAAGTCCCTAGAACCGATTATGCAGCGATTATAAGCAATCCACCAATTCGTGCTGGAAAGAAAAAAGTTCATGAAGTATTAGAAAAATCTTATGATCATTTAGTTTCAGGAGGTTTTTTAATCGTTGTTATTCAAAAAAAACAAGGAGCAGGAAGTGCTAAAGCAAAAATGGAATCGGTATTTGGAAATGTTTGTATTTTAGCACGTGATAAAGGATATTATATTTTAATGAGTCAAAAAGAGGCATAATCTTATGATGAAAGAATTTTTTAGTTATTATAAACCTTATCGTGCTTTATTTATTTTAGATTTTGGATGTGCCGTATTAGCTGCTTTATTAGAGCTTACCTTTCCTTTTATTGTGAATTTAACGATTGAACGTGTATTGCCTAAAGAACATTTAGGTATGATTTTACTTGTGTGTTTAGGATTATTAGGGCTTTACATTTTTAATACATTGATGCAGTTTATTGTTGTTTATTTTGGTCATAAACTAGGAGTAAATATTGAAACAGATATGCGTCAAGAGCTCTTTGATTATTTTCAAAGACAATCATTTGAATATTATGATCAGAAAAAAACAGGAGCACTTATGAGTAAGTTAACTACAGATTTATTTGAAATCTCTGAACTTGCTCATCATGGGCCAGAAGATATCTTTATTACGATTATGACTGTTTTAGGTTCTTTTTTCTTGATGTATCGTATTTATCCGTGGATGGCGTGGAGTACAATGATTGTATTACCCTTTTTAGTGATTGCTGTTATCTTTTTTAATCAGAAAATGACAGATGTGAATCAAGATATTTTTCAAAATTTAGGAACCTTTAACTCAGGCATTGAATCAAGTATTAGTGGAATACGCGTAACACAAGCTTTTGCGAATGAAACATTTGAAAAATCAAGATTTGATGCTTTAAATCAAGGTTATCGAAAAAACAAGTTAAAATTTTATAAGATGATGGGGATTAGTTCCTCATTTAATTATTTTATGATTCGTTTGATTAATTTATTTGCGTTATTATCAGGTTCTTTTTTTGTGATTCGAGGACATATTACTTATGGAGATTTTGTAGAATTTATTTTACTTGCGAATATTTTTATTCGTCCGATTGAAAAAGTAAATAATATGATTGAAAGTTATCCTAAAGGTATTGCTGGATTTAAACGGTTTAAAGAAGAATTAAATCAACCTGTAGCTATTCAAGATCACCCAGATGCATATGATTTAGTTGTTGATCAAGGATCTATTGAATATAGGCAAGTATCTTTTGAATATGCTGAATCTCAACCTGTATTAAAAGATATTAACTTAACCATTCAACCTGGACAAACGATTGCTTTTGTAGGACCTAGTGGTGCAGGGAAAACAACGCTCTGTCAATTGTTGCTGCGATTTTATGATGTTTCTAAAGGAAGTATTTGCATTGATGGACAAGATATATCTGAAGTAACGTTACATTCTTTAAGAAGACACATTGGTATTGTTCAACAAGATGTATTTTTATTTCCAGGAACAATCCGTGAAAATATTTTGTATGGAAATTTAAATGCCTCAGAAGAAGAATTACAAGAAGCCGTAACACGTGCTCGTTTAAATGAATTGTTAGAGGCATTACCTGATGGGTTAGATACTTATGTTGGTGATAAGGGTGTTTTATTATCAGGTGGACAAAAACAAAGAATTTCTATTGCTAGAATATTTTTAAAGAATCCTGCTATTTTGATTTTAGATGAAGCAACGT
>JASLFJ010000114.1 GCA_030150665.1 Enterococcaceae bacterium | reverse complement strand
CTTTTGAGATGAAACTAAAAATTTTTGATTTATGTACTTCTCAATATCTATAGACTTTCCTAAATTCATCTGTATGTATTCATGAGCAAAATGCTCAACAGACTTATCTTCAAGAACTTTATTTTCCATATTATGATTTATCGCAAAACTAGTATCTGGATAAAAAAAAGAAAAATAAGCCAAAAATAAAGCATAGCCGAAACTATGCTTTATTTTTTTATATAAATGATTGAACTTATTTTTGTTTATAAGTATCAACTAATTTACGAGAATATATAATATGATCCATATACTCATCATAATTATCTAAAATATACGCATAAAATAACACGTCCACTGCGATAAATTGAGCAATTAATGAGCTAGTTGCAGCACTTCTAAGCAAACCTTCTTGAGAAGCTACTGTATGAATAAGAAAATCTGCTGCCTGACTTAATGAATTGACACCAAACTGGGTCATAGCTATTGTTTTTATGCCTAAATCATGTGCAATATCGACAATGGAAAGTACTTCTTTTGTTTCTCCAGAATGCGAAATTCCTAAAAAGATAGATCGTTTGTCTGCTGATGCTAAGCTGGAAATTAGAATATGCATATCAGAAAAACAAAGACACACTTTACCAATACGATTCCATTTTTGAGCAATATTTTCGGCTACTAAATAAGAAGATCCTACCCCAAATACATAAATAACAGGAGCTTCTTTCATAAGATAAACACTTAAATCAATGACTTGATCATCTATTAAATGCATCGTTTCAAGCATTGCCTGATAGGAATTTCCTAGCAGCTTTTCCTTAACATCTGATAAAGTTTCTTCGGGTGATATATCTGAATATTGAGGAGATAGTGCTATTTGTGTTTCTGCTGACAACGATAATTTAAGCTCTGTAAAACTAGGAATACCAATAGACTTACAAAAACGAATGACTGAAGCAGGACTTGTATCTGTAATGTCTGCTAATTGAGCAACTTTCATATTAATAACTTTTTCAGGATATTTCGTAATATAATCTGCTACCTTTTTTTCTGAACGTGTTAATGCACTGTAGACACTTTGAATTCTTTTTTGAACATAATGAACTGTCATATTTTCTCCTCTATCACTCGATATAACCAATTTGTTTAGTTTCTAGCAATTGATGATCCGGAACATCTAATACAATATTAAAATCTATATCCTCATCATTGGGAAAAACAACAATTACAGCATTATTTTTATTATGCTCCTTTAAATAATCTAAATCCATATAAGCAATACATTGTCCATGCAAAATATTATCTTCTTCAGAAACTTTAACTTGAAAAGGATGGCCTTCTAATTCAACAGTATCTATCCCCATATGAACTAAACATCCTATATTTTTTTCTTTATTATGAATCATAATTGCATGTTTGCTTGGAAATATTGATGTAACAACACCTGAAATTGGAGCATATACCTCTCCAGATTCTGGTAATACAGCATAACCTTCTCCCATCATCTTTTTAGAAAATACATCATCCTTTACTTGTTCTAAAGGTAGAAATATTCCCTTTGCTACAGAATAAATCAATATTTTTTCGTTTTTTCTCTTATTTTTAAATAATCCAAACATCTCTATTACCTCCTAATAATTGAGAGAATTTGACTTCATTGATTGTGTAATGCCAAAAAAATAAGTAACAATAAATCCACCTGCATACCCTGCAAGTAATCCAATAATATAATGTAAAATATGCCCTTGATTAATTAAAGGAATTAAGGCAACACCACTTGGACCAATCGATGTTGCTCCAACATCTCCAAAAAAGCCAATAACAGCACCGCCAATTCCTCCACCAATACATGCAGTAATAAAAGGTCTCCCTAAAGGCAAAGTAACACCATAAATTAATGGCTCTCCAATTCCTAAAATACCAACAGGTAATGCACCCTTAATCATTTCTGTTAACTCTTTATTATTTTTGCATTTAATCCATAATGCAATAGCAGCACCTACCTGTCCTGCTCCAGCCATTGCAAGAATAGGCAATAACTCTGTAGCTCCCGTATTTGTAATCATCTCTAAATGAATCGGTGTTAAAATTTGATGTAGCCCAAACATCACCATGGGTAAAAATAAAGCTCCTAAAATAAAGCCAGAAAATGCACCTCCAACATTTAAAACCCAATCAATAAAGCCAACAAGTCCTTCAGAAATTGCACCTGCTATTGGCATAATGATAAAAATAGTAATAATACTCATAATTAATAAGGTAATACTAGGAGTTACAATAATATCAACAGATTCATGCACCCATTTATGTAATTTTTTCTCAATAATAGACATTAAAAATACAGCAAAAATAACACCGATAATACCACCCTGATTTGGACTTAATTCTCCTCCAGTGAATATATTAGGTAATGGATTATCAGGTGTAATCCCTGTTAACATAATAATTCCACCAATAACTCCCCCTAGACTAGGAGAGCCTCCAAATTCAATGGCACTATTAATACCAACATAAATATTTAAATAAGCAAATAACCCACTTTGAACAATTTTTAATACACTAATGATTGTGCCCCATGTATCTGGATCAATCATACCTGCAACAATCATATTGCTTAATACAGAAGCAATACCTCCTAAAATACCTGCACCGACAAAAGCAGGAATTAAAGGCACAAAAATATTAGCAATCGATTTTAAAGCTTTAGACCATGGTTTTTGATTTTTCTTTTTAATTTCAGCTTTCATCTCAGCAGCCTTATGATTAACTTGTTCTTTTCCAGATTCTTTTTGCTGTACTAAGTTATTAGGAAATGGTTCCCCTAATTTGACTCCAGCCATATCAACCATCTTCTGAGCTACTTTATTTACAGTACCAGGCCCGATAACTACCTGTAAAGTATCATCTTCAACAACACCCATAACTCCATTTACTTTTTTTAAGCCTTCAAGATCAACTAAAGAATCATCAATAATTCCCATACGCACACGTGTCATACAATGAACAACTTTACTTACATTACTCATTCCGCCTACATGAGCATAAATCTCTTGAGCTAACTGATTAATTTTATCACTCATATATCATTCTCCTTAAATAT
This sequence comes from Enterococcaceae bacterium, assembly GCA_030150665.1. GTDB lineage: Bacteria > Bacillota > Bacilli > Lactobacillales > Catellicoccaceae > JASLFJ01. Next base: position 2,106 of record JASLFJ010000114.1, on the reverse strand, counting down.
TTTCTTTAATATAAAATTTTTGTCCTGATTGAATACAAGAAATCAAATCTAGATCATATTTACGAATGCTTCCCATGACATTAACACGTTCATCTGCTGGTAAATGCTTGCGTGCTATTTGAAATTCTCCCATATATCGACCATACAAATGATTATCTAACGTTATTGAACCTTGATCACGTTGAATAGTATTTATCTGATGAATATTTGGTAAAGATTTCATTCTCGATTGTGCACATCGAACAACATCTTTTGCCATATCTTTTCGAGCATAATGCATTCCTAAAACAAGATCACGATATTCATGCACCCATATATCAGCATATAGCTCAATAATATCTTCATTTAAATACTTATCTATTTGATTTAATGTACAGTTTTGAATTCCTTCATCTCCTATATAAACTTGATCTACAAAATAGTTATTGATTAAATCAATAATAGAAGCTAAAGGATGTATTAATCGATGATGTTCTAAAGTAGGTAACGACATATATATAGGTTTTCTCAATATATTATCTCCTGGAGCAAATGCTATAATTTTTCCACCTAAAGATTTAATCCATTGATTTATTTGATAAAAATATTCAGAGTCTAATCCTGTTTCTTTCCTAGGATAATAATTATGCCAAAATTCTAAATTTTGAACATTAGCCTGATATTTTTTTAACTCATTAAATTCATTTTCTGTAAGCGTACTTGCATTTAATCCAACGGTCATTATCTGTGAAACTTTTGCGATTTCTTTAGTAGAGATACCATAATCCATTCGAATACCTGTAATACCCCAATCTAATAATGTAGACAATCCTTCTTCTGTTAAAGAAATATTCATTCGTTTAAGTCCATCAGAAGATATATCAACCATTAATGTTTGATGATATTTTTTAGCAAGATTACCTAGTTTCTGTAACCTATCACGATAAAGTGTTGCATCATCTTCAGGAATATGCGCTGAAGTGAATATTCCTATACATCCTATTTGAATCATTTGATTAATATAATCTTCCGTAGATGAGGTAATATCATTTCCTAAAAATATAGAACATCCTAACATGGGAATTCCTCCTATAGTTATAAAGCATCAACAGCTTTTCTAATAAATCCTTTATGTTCTTTTAATAACGCTTCTGCCTCTTCTTTTGAAGTACCGGTTAAAATACGCACAATAGCAAGCTTTACATTTTGATCTGAATCATAAAAATATTGACTCGCTTTTTCATAATCTACTCCAGTTGCATCCATAATAATATTTTTTCCACGTTCTACGAGTTTTTCATTTGTTGGTTTTACATCAACCATTAAATTACCATACACTTTACCTAACTGTACCATGCTAATCGTAGAGATCATATTTAAAATTAATTTTTGCGTTGTTCCAGCTTTAAGACGTGTAGATCCTGTCAATACTTCAGGTCCTGGTGACACTTCAATCGCATAATCAGCATATTGGCTCATCTTAGCATTTTCATTACATGAAATACTTGCTGTTTTGGCACCCATACGTTTAGCATACTGAAATCCCCCAATAACATAAGGAGTTCTGCCACTAGCACTTAAGCCAATAACAATATCTTTTTGATTAAGATTTCTTTCCTTTAACTCTTCTTCTGCTAATATTAAGGAATCTTCAGCTCCTTCAACTGCTGTTATTAATGCGGTATCTCCACCTGCAATAAGTCCTTGAAATAACTCTGGATCTGTACTAAAAGTTGGTACACATTCAACTGCATCTAATATACCTAAACGTCCACTTGTCCCTGCACCAATATAAAATACCCGTCCACCTTCTTGTAATACATGAACGACTTGTTCAATAACTTGCACAATTTGATCTTTCTTTTCAGATATTGCTAAAATCACTTGTTGATCTTCCTGATTCATCACATCAACTGCTTCTTCAATCGATAATAAATCTAAATTTTGGGTCCGTTTATTTTTCTGTTCTGTAGTTAAATGTTCTAACATTATAATGCTCCTTTATTTTTAAATTTTTATTTCATTATCAATATAACATTTATAAAATAAAATTTCAATTATAAGTTGATAGCGTTTTCTATATTCTGTAATCCTTATATTTTTCTATAAAATTATTTTTTCATAAAC
>JASLFJ010000165.1 GCA_030150665.1 Enterococcaceae bacterium | reverse complement strand
TCTTTAAAAATGAAGAAAATGAAAATTTAGTTGGAACTAAAAAGGAAAAAACAAAAGGATCTGAAAAAAAAGTAATTACAGATACAGAGGGAGAGCCAAAAGAAATAGAATTCGATGATGATTATTCTTGGCTTAAAGATCCTGAATTAGGTTTCGATCATTTAGACCACCCTGTGATTATTGATACTTTAAAAAACTATCAACTGACAATTGATGATCTTAGAGAAATAAAGGTAGATAAAATAAAGTACAACGTAAAATGCTTAGATTTAATAACAGCTCTCGGCGAAAAAAGAAAAGAAGAGAGAATTTCTGAAATTTATTTCGGAAAAAAATAAGATCGGGTATTTACCCACCGAGCAAAAATGAAAAGCTAGTTGTTCCAATGCTTTTCAGTGATTTTTTCTCCCTAAAATCGTCTTTTAAATCTTTTAAATAAAAAAGAGCAAGCTCTCTTAAGACAATATTAAATCGTAAGGCAGAAAAAGCCGGCTTCATTAATTTGAGGTCGGCTTTTCCCTTTTTGTAAATTGTAGCCCCAAATTTCAATTTTAAGAGCTTTCAAGTTTCTTTTGTGATGAAGTCTAGAAACGGTAAATAAAATTCAATGGTGGCGATTTTTGATGCGTTCCTGATTGTTTCAGTAACTATATTTAACTGACAAACACAAAGAAAGAGAAATTCCATATTGATTTCTCCTTGTTTTAATCTTCCAAGATCTATAAATTCAGTAGCTTTTTGGGTTTTAGTGTTTCGTTTTTCTTTTTTTCCGTTTTTTTAAAAAAAACGTAATCGAGGCGAAGCCGGTCTAATACTTTTTAAGTAATACTTTTAAGTAATACTTTTAAGTAATACTTTTAGACCCTCCAAAAGCATTGGTATCAGGGCTTTATGAGAGAGATATGACTACGTTTATTCATACATATAACTACGTTTATTCATACATATAACTACGTTTATTCATACATATGACTACGTTTATTCATTTAGAGTAGCTATATTGTTTGTGTTTTCCCTATTCAATTATAGTAACTATTTGTTTTTAAATTGGTTTTTAGTGTTAAGTCTACATATAATTCTTGATGTAGACTTAATTTTGTTTGAGTGCTAGTATTTTACTCATTGACTAATTTCTCACCTATAGAGGTTTTATGTTTTTAAATGAAGAAATCTTGGATGGAAATCCAGATAAAAAAGGGTGCATGATTGTTAAGACTAATAAACTTATCAATGCTATAGAAAATTTAACATTGAGTGAAACCAGATTGATTCAATTAGCTATCATAGGGGCAAGAGAATCAGGAGGTCTGGAAAATAACCAGAGATTAACTGTTTCAGCAAAAAGTTATGCAGAAACATTTAATACAACAATAGAGAACGCTTATAAGATTCTATTGGAAGCTGAAGAAAGGCTTTTCGAGCAAAAATTTTATTATCTAGAAGATGGTGAAAAAGTTAAATCTCGTTGGGTTAATGAAGTTAAATATAAAAAAGGATCTCCAAGTTTGGAGATAGCTTTGAGCAAAGCTGTTATCAACGAAATTACTAACATAGATGGGTATGAACGCTTCTTTACAACTTATCGGTTAGCTCAAACTTGTGATTTTAAAAGCATCTATAGTCTTCGCTTATATGAATTATTAAACTCATGGGCTAAAAGTAAAAAAACGCCAGTGTATGAGCTGAATGTGTTTAGAAAGTTATTGGGAATAAAAGAAAATGAATATCAAAGAATGGCAAACTTTAAGGCTAGAGTATTAGATATTGCAATTAGAGAAATTAATGAGAATACAGATGTGAAAGTTGGTTATAAGCAATACAAGAAGGGACGTAAAATTATTGGCTTCTCTTTTGATATAAAGTCTAAAAAAACTCTTCAATTTCAACGTAAAAAAATCAGTATTGCTGAAGCATTGCAGTTATCTCAAACAGTTGTTAAAGGATCTTACCCTGGAGAATCAGAGAGAGATGCTATTAGGAGGGTAATGGAACATAAAGATGAGAATGGAAATTCTGTATATTACATTGAAGCAACTAAAGAAGATTGGGAAGCCCACAGAAATAGTAAAAGACAATTGACCAATAAAATCGAAAAAGAAGCCTTAAAGCAAAAGTATAAAAAAATAGGTAATACTTTGGTAGATGATGCTTACATATTTAAATATAAAAATATAGGAGAAACTTACTCTCAAGCTAAAGAGAGAATAGAAAAAGAATTGTCCTTACAGTTAGAGCTTGATTTGAATAAAGCTCAAGAAGACGATAGACCCTTATGGGAAGTTTTAGAGATAAAGAAAACATCTAACTAAAGTTAAATTAAACTAGAGGCCTACCTTAAAAAATAATTTTTAATACTATCTTATTAAGAGGAGTAGAGGAAAAACGCTATCTGTTAACGTAGAAAAACAAACAAAAAAGAGAATTTGAAATTTCCGCTATTTTTTATACTTCTTAAGTCCAACCAGATGCGTTTTGAAACCTGTGATTTTCCCCGTAAATTCAAATAAAAAGCCATTCCAAGCCCTGTTGTAACGAAAAGACCTCCTTTTACTTTTTGGCAAAACCCATCAATTGTAAAGTATCTCTTTTGGGTATTTAATTTTTTTGATACAATTAAAACTGTAATCGATCGATTACACTAAATTCCTAAAAAGCTCAATAATAAAAGGAGGGTGAATGAAATTAGAAGGAGCTCATCAAGTGAGTCAAATAAACTCTATTGATGATTGGCTTGAAAGTTTAGATAGTACGCCAGCCAGAAAGGTGGCACGAGAAATATCAAAAATGGAAATAGGTATTTTTAGTAACGTAAAATACCTGAGAAATGAAATTTTTGAATTGAAGATAGATACCGGCCCTGGTTATAGAGTTTATTTTACTAAAAGGGCGGAAAGATTGATTATCTTGCTCCATGCAGGTGATAAATCGAGTCAAGATAAAGATATAAATAAAGCTATAAAATTGGCTTCTGCTCTAAAATAGAGGTTAGAGACTGAGGTAAATACTAGTAGATCATATAAAAGCCGTCAAGTGAATTTGTATGGTCTACTATTTATAAGGAACTTAAAACTAGGAGTTTTTACTTAGTCATACTAAGTAAAGTAAAAAATGAAAAGCAACAGCAATGTAGAGGATGGTAATTATGGCTCATAACAAGGTAGAAATAATCATTGATGATTTACCTAAATTTGACATGTCCAAGTACCTAAAAACACAAGAAGATATTCAAGATTATATACAAGAAGTAATAGAAGATGGAGACGCTTCTGAACTAGCTTATGCACTCGGAGTTATTGCAAAAGCTTATGGTATGTCATCAATAGCTCAGAAATCTGGTATTAGTAGAGAGGGGTTATACAAAGCTCTCCGTAAAAACTCATCCCCAAGACTAGATACCATCAATAAAGTAATTAATTCTTTAGGATTTAAATTATCAATTACAAAATTATAAAAAATCACGGGATTATAAAAATGTCATTTTTATAATTTAAGTTATATAAAATAAATCAAAGGAGATTAGAATGGCACTAAAACCAGGACCTAAACGAATTGCAAAATCGACAGGTAAACCTGACAGACGTCAACGAGACAATAAAAATACACCAGGTAATACACCTAGTTTAAAACCTAGTAAATCAACAAATAAATAGATTGAATTTTATTTATTGATAAAGGTTAAAAAAGGGGGCAAAACGTAAGGTTTGCCCCCTTTTTTAACCTTTATAGTATTTTATCTTCTACATCTTTTTTCGCTTGATTTCTAGTAAAACGAAAAATAGATAAAGAATAAGCTCCACACCTAAAGCGCATTTTTACTTTCATGTGTCTTTAAACTCTCTTATTCCAGTTTTAAAGTTTTCATTAAGATTATTAACG
>JASLFJ010000064.1 GCA_030150665.1 Enterococcaceae bacterium | reverse complement strand
TTTTTTTTTATTGTATAGTGTCATGTAGAAGTTAATATTATTTTTATTTTTATAAAAATAAAATCAAAAACATTTGAAAGGAGTATGTATGATGACAAACATTACATTATATACAAAAAATAATTGTCCGCAATGTATGATGACCAAACATTTTTTTAATCAGCATAATATTCAATATCAAGAAATTAATTTAGATACACATCCAGAATATACAGAACAATTAAAAGAAAAAGGATTTTTTAGTTTACCCGTCGTCGTTGATTCAAAACAAACGATTGAAATTTCTGGATTCCAACCAGATGCTTTGAAAGCGTTGGTTAGTTAGTGATGGAACGCATTGCTTTTTTCTCATTAACAGGACAAACCCGTCGATTTATTCAAAAACTCAATGAGCCTGCTTATGAAATCCTTCCTGGAACCTCACCCAAACATATGGAGGTTCCTTATTTATTAGTCGTCCCTACCTATGATTTAGAAGCATTAACTCCTGTTATCGAATTTTTAAAAGAAGGACAAAATAAGATGTATTTAAAAGCGGTCGCAGGAAGTGGGAATCGTAATTTTGGCCCTGACTTTGTACATAGTCCTAAAGCAATCGCCCAAAAAATGAATGTCCCTTTTGTATTTGCTTTTGAGTTTAATGGTACCGAACAAGATGTACACGCCTTTCAACAAGTACTTAATGAATTCGTCTAATTATATAAAATAGAAACAGAAAAATATAGAAAGAAAGTAGGAATGATTGTGTCCTTAACAAATCTACCAGAAGTTTCTTATTTTCGATTGAATAATGAAATCAATCGTCCCATTAATGGTCAAATTCCATTACATAAAGATAAAGAAGCACTTTCTGCTTTCTTTAAAGAAAATGTAATTCCTAATACAAAACCATTTACATCACTCAAAGAAAAAATTGATTATTTAGTCCAAGAAGATTATATAGAAGCAGAATTTTTAAACAAATATTCTTGGGAATTTATCGAATCCCTATTTCAACAATTATATGAAAAAAACTTTCAATTTAAATCCTTTATGGCTGCCTATAAATTTTACTCTCAGTACGCACTGACAACCAATGATGGCACTGCTTATTTAGAACATTTTGAAGACCGGGTTGCTTTTAACGCACTGTATTTTGCAGATGGACAGGAACAACTCGCTTTAGATCTTGCTGAAGAGATGATTACGCAGCGCTATCAACCCGCTACGCCTTCCTTTTTAAATGCAGGAAGAAAGCGACGCGGAGAACTTGTTTCTTGTTTTCTACTCCAAGTGACCGATGATATGAATAGTATTGGCCGGGCTATTAACAGTGCTTTACAGCTTTCTCGAATTGGGGGTGGAGTTGGTATTACCTTATCCAACTTAAGAGAAGCAGGGGCACCTATTAAAGGCTATGAAGGAGCTGCAAGTGGTGTTGTTCCTGTTATGAAACTGTTTGAAGACAGCTTTAGCTACAGCAACCAACTAGGACAACGCCAAGGTGCTGGTGTTGTGTATTTAAATGTCTTTCATCCAGATATTTTAGCCTTTTTATCAACAAAAAAAGAAAATGCCGATGAAAAAATTCGTGTAAAAACCTTATCCCTTGGTGTTATTATTCCTGATAAATTTTATGAACTTGCACGGCAAAATAAAGAAATGTATCTGTTTAGTCCCTACAGTGTAGAACGAGAATACGGTGTCCCTTTTTCTTATGTTGATATTACAAAAGAATATGATCGTTTAGTCAATAATCCGAATATTCGCAAACAAAAAATTATGGCTCGAGATCTTGAAACAGAAATCAGCAAATTACAACAAGAATCTGGCTATCCTTATGTGATTAATATTGATACTGCCAATAAAGCTAATCCGATTGATGGTAAAATTATTATGAGTAACTTATGCTCAGAAATCTTACAAGTACAAGAACCCTCTGTCATTAACAATAAACAAGAATATGACGTGTTAGGCACTGATATTAGCTGTAACTTAGGATCAACACATATTGAACAACTGATGAAAAGTCCTGATTTTGGCCATTCTGTAAAAACAATGGTCCGTGCCTTAACTTTTGTTACGGATCATTCTGATATTGATGTTGTTCCATCTGTACAAAATGGCAACAAAAAAGCACATACCATCGGTTTAGGGGCAATGGGACTGCATACCTTTTTCGCAAAAAATAAAATGGAATACGGCAGTCCAGAATCTTTAGAATTTACCGATCTATACTTTACACTGCTTAATTACTGGACGCTTTATGAAAGCAACCAGATCGCAAAAGAACGGAACATTAGTTTTGATGGTTTTGAAGACTCTAAATACTACTCTGGAACTTACTTTGAGCCTTATTTAAAACAAGATCCTGTTATCCAATATGAAGTCAATCAAAAATTATTTGAATCGATCTTTATCCCTAGTACTCGTGATTGGCAAAACCTCAAAGAAAATATCCAAAAATACGGATTATATCATCAAAACCGCTTAGCCGTTGCACCCAATGGTTCAATCTCTTATATTCATGATACAAGTGCAAGTCTACATCCTATTACAAGACTCATTGAAGAACGACAAGAGAAGAAAATTGGGAAAATTTATTATCCAGCATCAGGTCTATCTAATGAAACTCTTCCTTACTATACATCCGCTTATGATATGGATATGCGAAAAGTTATTGATGTCTATGCGACAGCCCAAAAGCATATTGATCAAGGAATGAGCTTAACACTCTTTTTACGTTCTGAAATCCCAGAAGGTCTTTATGAATGGAAAACACAAACACAAAAACAAACAACTCGAGACCTTACTATTTTAAGGCACTATGCCTTTAATCAAGGCATTAAATCTATTTATTATGTCAGAACCTTTACAGAAGATGAAAACGAAGTGGGTAGTAATGCTTGTGAAAGCTGCACCATTTAAAACACAATAAAAAAGGAGTTTAACACCATGACATCCCCTTACTATGAAGCGATTAATTGGAACGCCATTGAAGATATGATCGACAAAGGCACATGGGAAAAACTAACAGAGCAATTTTGGTTAGATACACGTATTCCCCTATCCAATGATTTAGATGACTGGCGTACCCTTTCAGACATTGAAAAACAAACTGTAGGTTATGTTTTTGGTGGATTAACCTTACTGGATACCATTCAATCTGAAAGTGGTATTGAAGCCATTCGAAAAGATGTAAGAACCCCTCATGAAGAGGCTGTTTTAAATAATATTCAGTTTATGGAATCCGTACATGCGAAAAGTTATTCTTCAATCTTTAGTACGTTAAATACAAAATCTGAAATTGAAGATATCTTCGAATGGACCCATAGCAATCCTTATTTACAAAAAAAAGCAGAAAAAATTAACGAGGTGTACTTAACAGGAACCCCGTTACAAAAAAAAATCGCTAGTGTATTTTTAGAAACTTTTCTTTTTTACTCTGGTTTTTATACACCACTTTACTATTTAGGAAATAATAAACTCGCAAATGTAGCTGAAATTATTAAACTAATTATTCGTGATGAATCTGTTCATGGAACTTATATCGGATATAAATTTCAACTTGGATTTAATCAGTTATCTGAAGCAGAACAACAATCTTTAGATGAATGGATGTATTTCTTTTTATACGAACTGTATGAAAACGAAGAAAAATATACCGAAGAGCTTTACGATCCTCTAGGTTGGACTGATGATGTTAAAGTCTTTTTGCGATATAACGCAAATAAAGCACTCATGAATCTGGGTAGAAATCCATTATTCCCAGATACTGCAGAAGATGTAAATCCAATCGTGATGAATGGTCTTTCTACAGGGACAAGTAACCATGATTTCTTTTCACAAGTTGGTAATGGTTATCTATTAGGTCAAGTAGAGGCTATGAACGATGATGATTACTTTATTTAAAAAAAATAACCATCATGAGCTGCCACTCATGATGGTTATTAATAATCTTTTTCTCTTCTTTCCAATTGTAAGATTGAAAGGAGGTGAGAAAATGATTAAGATCTTTAATCTTAAAATACTTCTAATAGTTATCAAAAAACTATAGTTTATTATACTTCTATTTATAAAAAAGTCAATATGTATATTGACTTTTTTATAAATAGAA
>JASLFJ010000159.1 GCA_030150665.1 Enterococcaceae bacterium | reverse complement strand
AATGGGGCCGGAAAATCAACGCTGATGAATATGTTATCAGGATTGTTGATGCCAACTTCAGGAGAGATTATTTATAAAGGAAAACCTGTCACGATTGATAGTCCATCAGCCGCTAACCGTCTAGGTATAGGCATGGTTCATCAGCACTTTATGTTAATTGATCATTTTACGATTGCAGAAAACATTATCTTAGGCAGTGAGCCGGTTAAAGGCGTGCAGCTAGATTTTAAAAAAGCGATGAAAGATATTGAAGCAGTATCTAAGCGCTACGGTCTTGCGGTCGATCCGAAAGCAAAAGTAGAAGATATTACGGTAGGAATGCAGCAGCGGGTTGAGATTTTAAAAACGCTGTACCGAGGTGCTGAAGTGTTAATTTTTGATGAGCCTACAGCGGTACTGACCCCGCAAGAGATTCAAGAGTTGATTCAAATCATGCACGAGTTAGTCTCAGAAGGCAAATCCATTATTTTAATTACACATAAACTCGATGAGATTAAACAAGTAGCAGATCGCTGTACCGTCATTCGCAGAGGTAAGATGATTGGTACCGTTGATGTAGATGATGTCTCTTCTCAAGAGCTTGCGGATATGATGGTCGGTCGGTCAGTTTCTTTTCGAACGGAAAAACAACCTGCAACTCCTAAAGAGGTCGTGCTTTCTGTAGAAGATCTTGTGGTGAAAGACGCTAGAGGCGTTGATAAAGTGAAACGACTCAATCTTGAAGTGCGTGCTGGTGAAGTTGTAGGGATTGCAGGAATTGATGGGAACGGACAATCTGAGCTCATTCAAGCACTGACCGGTCTTACTGAAGTTCATGCTGGGCGTATTACGTTAAACGGGACCAATATTACAGGCTGGAAGCCTCGAAAAATTACAGAACTAGGCTTAGGACACGTGCCAGAAGATCGGCATAAATACGGTTTAGTATTAGAGTTTTCTGTAGCGAATAATATGGCGCTACAGTCGTATTATCATCCGCCATTTAGTCAAAAAGGCTTACTCAATGAAGCCTATATTAAAGAGTATGCGCGCAAACTCATTCAAGAGTATGACGTACGAACGGTTGATGAGCTTGTGCCGGTTAAAGCTCTTTCTGGAGGAAACCAACAAAAAGCCATTATTGCCCGGGAAGTGGATCGCAATCCCGATCTTTTAATTGTTGCTCAGCCAACACGAGGACTTGATGTGGGGGCGATTGAATATATTCATAAACGTCTTATTGAACAGCGTGATAAACAAAAAGCGGTCCTTGTCGTTAGCTTTGAGTTAGATGAGATTTTAAATGTCTCTGATCGCATTGTTGTGATGCATGATGGGGCGATTTCTGGAGAAGTTTATCCAGATCAAACATCAGAACAAGAACTCGGACTGTTAATGGCCGGTTCATCGATGGAAAAAGCAAAACAAGAACAACAGAAGGTGGGGGAATCGGTTGGATAAACGTGTGACGCGGTGGATTAATTTACTGATCCCGATATGCTCTGTGTTGCTTGGGTTTTTACTCGGTGCGATTGTCATGGTGATTTTTGATTATAATCCGATTGCAGGGTACCGTGCTATGTTTGAAGGCTCTTTAGGAAGTCCTTACTACATTGGTGAGACATTAAGACAAGCAACACCGTTGATTTTTACAGCACTGGGCTTTTCTGTGGCTAGTGCTGCAGGATTTTTTAATATAGGACTTGCCGGACAAGCGCTGGCAGGATGGTTGATTTCAGTGATGGTGGCATTATCATTTCCTGATCTGCCAAAACCCGTTCTTTTGCCTTTAGCAATTATTGCTGGAACGTTAGCAGGGGCGCTTTATGCGGCTATTCCGGGGTATTTAAGAGCGTATTTTGGAACAAGTGAAGTTATTGTGACAATTATGTTAAACTATACGATGCTTTATATTAGTAACCATATGGTGCGTAATGTGTTAACGGAAAACTTAGGGGACTCAACGCCTTCTATTTCAGAAAATGCCACACTTCGCATGCAGAGTTTATCGTCTTGGACGGGAGGCTCTAACTTAAATGGCGGGCTTTATTTAGCCCTTGTCGCGCTTGTGCTGGTTTGGTTTGTGATGCATAAAACAACACTAGGCTTTGAGATTCGCTCTGTTGGGCTGAATCCTTTTGCTTCAGAGTATGCCGGAATGAGCAGTAAGAAAAATATTATTTTATCTATGGTTATCTCAGGAGGCCTTGCTGGATTAGGTGGGGTTTGTGAAGGATTAGGAACGTATAATAATTTATTTGTACTGGGTTCTGCTCCTGCGATTGGTTTTGACGGAATGGCGGTTTCTTTACTTGGCGCAGGCACTTCTTTTGGTATTTTTATTTCGGCCATTTTATTTGCGATTTTAAAAATAGGAGGCCTCAGCATGCCACTTTCTGCAGGTGTCCCTAAAGAGATCGTAGATATTGTTATTGCAGCGATTATCTTCTTTGTCGGTGCCAACTACTTAATTCGCTACTTCTTAGAAAAACCCTTTCAAAAGAAAAAACCACAGGTGGCAACAACGATTATGGAAGATACCACATTTTCTGATGATGATCATCCAGAAGAAGGGGGGAGACTGTAATGGACGGATGGGTTACGATATTAGCGACGATGGTCTCTGCCGCTTTAGTCTATTCCGCCCCTTTAATTTTCACCGCACTCGGGGGTACGTTTTCTGAGCGCAGTGGAATTGTCAATGTCGGTTTAGAAGGGATTATGGTGATGGGTGCGTTTAGCGCTATCGTCTTTAACTTAACGTTTGCAAGCACATTTGGAAAAGCAACACCATGGATTGCGCTACTTGTAGGCGGAGGCGTTGGAATTATTGTCTCAGCGATTCATGCCGTTGCAACGATTAATTTACGGGCCAATCATATTATTAGTGGAACCGTGATTAACTTAATGGCCCCTGCCTTAGCGATCTTTTTAACACGCGTTTTATATGATCAAAAGGGACAAACTGAATTTATTGAAAAATCATTTGGTTATTTTTCTTTTCCAGGATTAGAACATATTCCGGTATTAGGGCCTATTTTCTTTAAAAATACATCCGCACCGGCTTATGTTGCGATTTTATTAGCGTTTGTAGCTTGGTGGATCATTGAAAAAACGCGGTTTGGACTCAGGCTAAGAGCCGTTGGGGAACATCCGCAAGCAGCAGATACATTAGGTATTTCTGTATATAAAATGCGTTATGCCGGCGTGTTAATTTCTGGATTTTTAGGAGGTATTGGTGGTGCGGTATTAGCACAATCTATTGCTCTTAACTTTTCAGCAACCACGGTGGCCGGACAAGGATTTATTTCTATGGCTGCGATGATTTTTGGGAAATGGAATCCTATTGGTGCCATGGGGGCGGCCTTTTTCTTTGGATTTGCCCAAAGCTTAAGTATTATTGGTGAAGGCATTCCAGGTATTGCCTCTATTCCACGTGTTTACTTACAAATCGCACCTTACGTGCTAACGATTATTGTCCTTGTTGTCTTTATTGGTAAGGCAAGTGGACCTAAAGCCATTGGGAAAAATTATATTAAATCAAAATAAAACACATCGAAAAGGAGGACAAGACAGAACAGATCAAGCGCATTACGTTCTGTGTTGTCTTTTTTTCATAAGGAGGAGTTAGAGATGAAATTTGATCGTATTCATGTCATCGTGATGGATTCTGTAGGGATCGGTCAAGCCCCTGATGCGGAAGCGTTTGGCGATGTTGGCAGTCATACGTTAGGCAATATTGCTCGCACCGTATCATTATCGCTACCTGAGATGACACGCTTAGGGTTAGGGTATTTAGCCGATATTTCTGGTGTACCCCCAGTGACCCCTTTTTCAGGGTATGTTAAAAAATTACAAGAAGTCTCTGCTGGAAAAGACACGATGACAGGACATTGGGAGCTGATGGGACTTCGGATGGATACACCATTTCGCGTGTTTCCTGACGGGTTTCCAGAGGAATTACTTGATAAAATTCGTAAATTTTCTGGAAGAAATATTGTCTGCAACAAACCTTATAGCGGAACCGAAGTGATTAATGATTACGGAGCGCACCAAATGGAAACGGGAGATCTTATTATCTACACGTCTGCAGATCCTGTGCTACAAATTGCAGCGCATGAAGACATTATTCCCTTAGAAGAGCTTTATGAGATTTGTGAGTATACAAGATCTATTACGTTAGAAGATCCGTATATGATTGGCCGCATTATCGCACGTCCCTATATTGGGACTCCGGGTAACTTTCAAAGAACAAGCAATCGTCATGATTATGCGCTGAATCCTTTTGGGAACACTGTACTTGATCATGTCTCAAAAGCCGGCTATGATGTGATTGCGATTGGTAAAATTCATGATATCTTTAACGGGCAAGGGATTACAGACTTTGTACGGACGAAAAGCAATATGGACGGAGTCGATCAGCTGCTTCATGTTATGAAGCGTTCCTTTACGGGTATGAGCTTTACTAACTTAGTAGATTTTGATGCGGTTTATGGCCACCGAAGAGATCCTAAAGGCTACGCTGAAGCGTTAGAAGCGTTTGATGCACGGATTCCAGAGCTTATGGATGCACTAGCGCCTCATGATTTACTGATGATTACAGCAGATCACGGCAATGATCCCACGTTTTCTGGGACTGATCATACAAGAGAGTACGTGCCTTTGATGATGTATAGTCCGTCTTTTGAAGCCTTTGGCGTATTAGATGAAGGGTACTTTGCAGATATTGCAGCCACGATTGCAGATAACTTCAAGGTGCCTGTGACCGAACACGGCACTAGCTTTTTAAATCAACTTATTTAAACAAGGAGAGATGACAGATGATAGATCAAGTGACAGAAGTACTGTTATTAGAAGATGCATTATTAGATACTGTCTCTTATTTAAAGGAGCAAGGTGTTAATCAGCCTAAGATCGGCTTAGTCTTAGGCTCTGGGTTAGGTAGTTTTGCAGATCAATTAACTGATCCTATCCGTATTGCGTATCAAGATATTCCGCATTTTCCTATCTCAACCGTTCAAGGGCATGCAGGACAGTTTGTTTACGGTACGTATCACGGGGTTCCAGTACTTGCGATGCAAGGAAGATTTCATTTTTATGAAGGCTACTCAATGCAGCGCGTTACGTATCCTGTTCGCGTGATGCATGCGTTAGGCATTCAAACGCTGCTTTTAACAAATGCAGCAGGAGGTGCTAATCCTCAGTTTCATCCTGGACAGCTGATGTTAATTCAAGATCATATTAATTTTATGGGCACCAATCCATTAATTGGGCCTAACGAAGCGCAGTTAGGACCGCGTTTTCCAGATATGTCTGAAGCCTATTCGGTAAGGCTACGTAACCTCGCTCAAGCCGCTGCGAAAACGTTAGGCATTGAGCTTGTTGAAGGTGTGTATATGGCGTTTTCTGGGCCAACATATGAAACTCCGGCTGAAGTCCGCTTTGCGCAAATTGTAGGAGCGGATGCGGTAGGGATGTCTACCGTTCCAGAAGTGATTGTGGCTCGGCATATGGGGATGGAAGTATTAGGGATTTCGTGTATTACAAATATGGCAGCAGGCCTTCAAGAAACACTGTCTCATGAAGAAGTTGTTGAGACAACAACACGGGTTAAAGCGCAGTTTGAAGCGTTAGTGGGCTTATTGATTCAACAGATGGGATCATTATTGTGATTAAATGTAAAGGAGAGATCAACATGAGTGTACATATTGGAGCAGCACCCGGTCAGATTGCAGAGGCGATTTTACTTCCAGGAGATCCGCTACGCGCGAAATATATCGCAGAGCACTTTTTAGAAGAGGTGATCTGTTATAATGAAGTTCGCGGAATGTATGGGTATACAGGACGCTACCGCGGAACGCGTATTTCGGTTCAAGGAACAGGAATGGGGATGCCTTCTGCATCGATTTATATTAATGAATTAATTCAAGAATATGGCGTCAAACAGTTAATTCGTGTCGGCACCTGTGGAGCTATTCGTGAAGATGTTCACGTGCGTGATCTTGTTTTAGCGCAAGGTGCTTCTACGACGTCATCGATGATGCGCAATGATTTTCCAATGGTTGATCTTACTAATATTGCTGATTTTCACTTATTACAAAAAGCGTATCAAGAAGCAACAGATCGTAACTTTACGATTCATGTCGGTAATATTTTATCAGAAGACTGTTTTTATCATGATCATCAAGATGTTATCCAACAGCTTGCTAAGCACGGAGTGTTAGCGGTTGAGATGGAAGCGGCGGCACTTTATTATTTAGCAGCCCGCCACGGTGTTCAGGCTTTAGCGCTGATGACCGTAAGTGATCATATTATTACAGGGGAAGAGACAAGCGCTGAAGAGCGTCAAACGACCTTTGATGAGATGGTCATTGTTGGTTTAGAAACCGCACATGCTGCATTAAATGCATAATGGATGCCCCCCTTTCTTTGGAAAGGGGGGTTTTTTTAAGGAGGGACGTTTATGGCACGAGAAAAAGCATGGCTTTCAGGCCTGACTAGTTTTTTTTCCGTTTCTTATATTTTAATGATCAATAGTTTAATTTTAGCAGAAGCAGGCATTCCGCCTGAGCTGAGTGTTTTTGGCACAATTTTTGTCTCTATTTTAGGGACGCTTATTATTGGAAACAGAGTCAATGTCCCAATTGTCATTACAACAGGGATGGGGGTAAACTCCTTTTTTACGTATACGTTAGTTTACGGCTTTAATATGACGTGGCAAGAAGCGTTAGCGGTGAGTTTTGTGGCAGGGATTTGTTATATGGTGGTCATGTTAACACCACTGATTCGCTACTTACAAAAAGAAATTCCAGAAGGGCTAAAGCATGGGATTACTGCAGGGATTGGTTGCTTTTTAATACTGATTGGTGCAGAACAAGGCGGTATTATCTTAAGAGGAGAACATACGCTACTGATGCGCGGTGTGATGAGTGATCCGGCGCTACTGCTGACGATGGTGGGACTTTTGATTACGATTATTTTATGGGTGAAAAACGTGCCAGGCAGTTTACTAATTGGTATTTTAACTACAACAGCACTTGCCCATTTACTCGGCTGGGCGGGATCACCGGTGCTGCAGTTTTCTATTCAAGAGCTTAAATATTATCCTAATCTCTTAGGGCAGCTTGATTTTTCTCTGCTGGGTCAGCTTAAGTTTTGGCTTGCGGTCTTTTCTTTATGGATGATTTTAGTATTTGAAACGTTAGGGCTATATCAAGGACTGTTACCGGATGCTTCCGATGAAACGATTCAAAAAGCGTGTCTTTGGAGCAGTGTGCCGCTTATTTTCTCAAGTCTTCTTGGAACGAGTCCCACCATTCCTGCTGCAGAAAGTGCTACTGGGATTCAAGCAGGAGGTAAAAATGGCCAGACGGCATATGTTGTAAGTCTTTTGTTTTTGGCGTCACTCTTGATTTTACCGCTGCTTAGTGTGATTCCGCAATCTGCTTTAGCACCGGTGATGATCATGACCGGTATTTTAATGATGGGCTCACTTTCTGAAGTCAACATAGGCCAAAGTAGCGAATGGATTCCGGTTGCTTTAATGATGACGATGATGGCTTTTACGATGAGTATTGCCGATGGCATGGCTTTTGGCTTTATTACGTATCCTATCTTGCGTAAAGCTTCAGGAAAAGACGTCTCTTACGGGTTATGGGGCTTAATGATCTTATTTATTATTTATTTACTGGCCTAATGCCTAGTCGGTG
This sequence comes from Enterococcaceae bacterium, assembly GCA_030150665.1. Taxonomy (GTDB): domain Bacteria; phylum Bacillota; class Bacilli; order Lactobacillales; family Catellicoccaceae; genus JASLFJ01. The sequence goes on along the minus strand of JASLFJ010000159.1, from coordinate 652 downwards.
CAGTGATTTAAAACATTAATCTTTTAAAATGCCCTATTTTTTTATTTGAGACAGATTATGGTACAATAAAGCTATCTTAAAAGCTATTTTACTAAGGTTGGAGGAGATCATCATGATAAAGCAAGCAGTATGTGTCTTTGATTTAGATGGCACGTTACTTACTCAAGATCACGTGATTTTAGAAGAAAATCTACAGGCGTTAAACGCGCTTGAAGCAGCCGGACATTATGTATGTGTTGCAACCGGCAGAAGCTATTTATATGCAAAAGACGTGTTAACGCGTTATGGTTTAAGACGGTTTATTTTATGTAATGGAGCTGGGGCTTATTGGGAAGATCAATGGGTGTATGAACTTCCTCTGGATCAAGCCGCGTTTTCTAGATTAAGAGATTATGGAAAGACGCACCATATTGATATTGCGGCCCAAAGCTTATTTCAAACGCTTGCGTTATCGCAATATGAAGGGGACCGAATCGCTCGAGCCATGACGAGTTTTGGCGCTCCTGTTCCAGAGCTTGGATCTATAGCACAATTTGATGCTCCTATTGTACAGGCGTTACTTTTTGGTGACCGTAACACGCCGGTGCCTTTTGAAGCGTTTCCAGAGTTTCAACTTATCAGATGGCACGATGAAGCGCTTGACGTTTTACCA
>JASLFJ010000007.1 GCA_030150665.1 Enterococcaceae bacterium | reverse complement strand
TAGATCTAATGTAGGAAAATCATCATTGATTAATACATTGTTGATGCGTAAAAATTTAGCAAGAACATCAAGTAAACCTGGAAAAACGCAAACCCTTAATTTTTATTTGATTAATGAATCTTTTTATTTTGTAGATATTCCAGGATATGGATATGCTAAAGTATCCAAACAAGAGCGATTAAAATGGGGAAAAATGATTGAACAATATTTAACGGAAAGAGAACAAATTGTCACCGTTTTATTATTAGTTGATGCAAGGCATGCACCTTCTCAAGAAGATATTCAAATGTATCAATTTTTAGATTACTATGATTTACCGATTAAAGTGATCGCAACAAAAATTGATAAAGTGAAAAAAAATCAACGGCAAAAACATTTGCATCAAATTCAACAAGATTTAGGGATGCGTGATCTGACAGATATTATTCCATTTTCATCCGTTACAAAAGAAGGAAAAGAAGCTGTCTGGAGTTATTTAACACCGCTGATTGATGCATTTTAACTCTTTATTGACGATCTATCGCCTTCATTGTAAAATAAGCGTAAATTCAATGCTTTAATGTATTATTAGAAAATTTTAATCACTAAAGGAGCTTTATATATGAAAGAACAAACGTTACTAGCACCTAAATATCAGCCTCAAGATGTTGAACGTGGCAAATATAAAGATTGGATAGAGCAAGGCTATTTTCATGCAGATGCTACATCTGAAAAAACACCTTATTCAGTTGTCATTCCGCCACCTAATGTAACAGGAAAACTACATTTAGGGCATGCTTGGGATACAACGCTTCAAGATATGATTATTCGTCAAAAAAGAATGCAAGGATTTGATGCGTTGTGGCTTCCTGGTATGGATCATGCAGGAATTGCAACACAGGCTAAAGTAGAGGAGCGTCTTCGTGAAGAAGGAATTTCACGATATGATTTAGGTAGAGAAGCGTTTATTGATCAAGTATGGGATTGGAAAGAAACGTATGCAGGGCATATTCGCAATCAGTGGGCTAAATTAGGCCTTTCTTTAGATTATACAAGAGAACGCTTTACGCTTGATGAAGGCTTATCTAAGGCAGTTCAAAAAGTTTTTGTTGATTTATATCATAAAGGATTAATTTACCGCGGTGAATATATTATTAACTGGGATCCTAAAGCACAAACGGCATTATCTGATATTGAAGTAATTCATAAAGATGTTGAAGGAGCGCTTTATCATATATTATATCCATTAGTTGATGATGAGACTGCATTTATAGAAGTGGCAACATCTCGTCCTGAGACATTACTAGGAGATACAGCAATTGCAGTACATCCTGAAGATCCTAGATATCAATCACTTATTGGTAAAGAAGTTTATGTTCCATTAATTCAACGCAAAATTCCTATTATTGCTGATGAATATGTAGATTTAGAATTTGGTACAGGTGCAGTTAAAATTACTCCTGCTCATGATCCTAATGATTTTGAAGTAGGAAACCGACACAATTTACCACGTATTAATGTGTTAGATGATCAAGCTGTGATGAATCAAGAAGCAGGTCCTTATGAAGGTATGGATCGCTTTAAAGCACGCAAAGCAATTGTTCAAGATTTAAAAGAGCAGCAATTACTGAAATCAATTGAACCTATAACACATAGTGTAGGTCATTCAGAGCGTACAGGTGTAGTTGTTGAGCCTCGATTGTCAACACAATGGTTTGTAAAAATGAAGCCCCTAGCAGAGCAAGCGATTCAAAATCAAGAAAGTGATCAAGCGATTCATTTTTATCCTCCTCGTTTTAATCAAACATTTATTAACTGGATGGAAAATGTTCATGATTGGGTGATTTCTCGTCAATTATGGTGGGGACATCGTATTCCTGCATGGTATCATCAAGAAACAGGCGAAGTTTATGTGGGTCTAACCCCTCCTGAAGGTGATATGTGGGTTCAAGATCCTGACGTTTTAGATACATGGTTTAGTTCTGCATTATGGCCATTTTCAACATTAGGTTGGCCTGATGAGACCGATCCGGATTATTTAAGATATTTTCCTATAGATACGCTAGTTACAGGATATGATATTATTTTCTTCTGGGTTAGCCGAATGATTTTCCAAAGTCTTGAGTTTACACAAAAAATTCCATTTAAAAATGTATTAATTCATGGTCTAATTCGTGCAGAAGATGGACGTAAAATGAGTAAATCTTTAGGTAATGGTATTGATCCTATGGAAGTTATTGATCAATATGGTGCTGATGCTTTAAGATGGTTTTTAGCAACAGGATCCACTCCTGGACAAGATATGCGTTTTAGTTATGAAAAGATGGATGCTGCTTGGAACTTTATTAATAAAATTTGGAATGCAAGTCGTTATGTTTTAATGAATTTAGAAGATACACAAGAACTCGATATGACATGGCTTAAGCATCAAAAAGAAGCATATACGCTTGCTGATCGCTGGATTTTAACGCGTCTAACAGAAACGATTAAGCAAGTGACACAACTCACAGAAAAATTTGAGTTTGGCGAAGCAGGACGCTATCTATATAACTTTATTTGGGATGAATTTTGTGATTGGTACATTGAAATGAGTAAAGAAGTACTTTACGGAGATAATGAGCATCAAAAACGAATCACCCAACATATTTTAGCTTATGTCTTAGATCATATTTTACGTCTTTTACATCCTATTATGCCATTTGTAACAGAAGAAATTTGGGGGCAATTACCACAAACAACAGGTTCTATTGTTTGTGCTACTTATCCAAATGATGATGAGCACCATTACAAAGATATTGAAGCTGTAAATTCAATGACCATTTTAATGGAATTAATTCGTTCCGTACGTAATATTCGTTCTGAAAGCAACGTTCCATTATCTCAACCTATTAGTCTTTATATTAATTGTAAAACAACAGATGTTGAGATGATGTTAATACATAACAAAGCATCTATCGAACGTTTCTGTAATCCAGAAGCATTAGTTATTGGTCAAGAGCTTAATATCCCAGATCAAGTAAAAAGTGCAGTTATTACGGATGCTGAAGTTTATATTCCATTATTAGGATTAATTGATGTTGAAGCAGAACAAGCACGATTACAACAAGAAATTGATAAATGGCAATCAGAAGTAGCTCGTGTTCAGAAGAAATTAAGTAATGAACAGTTCATACAAAAAGCCCCTGATGCAGTAGTTCAAGCAGAGCGTGAAAAAGAACAAGATTATTTAGATAAATTAAGTAGTGCAGAAAAACAATTAGCACATTTTATTGAACAATTTTCTTTATAAATGATGAGCTTTATAAAAGACAGAAAAAAGAACCTAATATTAGGTTCTTTTTTCATTGCATCAATCTTATGATGCACTTTAATGAAGCTATATATCATAAACGTATGGATATTACTAAATAGATGAATAAAAAAGGAGTACTTACTTATGGTCTATTATCCTCCAAAACGATGTATTTCTATCACTAGTGCTTCATGGCAAGAGTTGATTCATTTGTTAGAAGCTATGTTATCTAATACTCCTGAATTTGATCTTATTGAGTGGCGTTTAGATGCCATTAATGCTTTTCAAGAGTATTTTGATCCTTATTTAGCAGAATTTTATTTAGCTTTGCTAGCCTTTATGTTGCCCAATCAAGAGATCTTAATTACATTAAGAACGAAAAAAGAAGGCGGGTTATTTAAAGGAAACAGTCAGAATTATATAAATTATATTAAGTTTGTCATCCATCAACAACAAACGGTTCAATATATTGATTTAGAATATTATTATATAAAAGCCCATCAACGATTATCTTATATAGAGTCTTTATTAAGATTCTTTCATACTACACAGCTGATCTGGAGCTGGCATCATGGGCATATGTTAAGAAGAACACACATTCAAAAATTTTTAACTCAACCATTGATCCATAAAGCCTCCTTTGTAAAAATAGTATGCACGCCTAAAACAGAAGAAGATGTGTTACAATTATTTCATTACAGAAGTTATTTATCTAATGAATATTCAAGTATTAATGTTATTTTATTTGGTATGGGAACATTAAGTAAAGTTACTCGATTTAATTATGGTATGTCACATATGCCTATAACTTATTGTTACTTTGATAAACCTAGTGCGAAAGGTCAATTATCTATTGAAGAAATAAATCAATTGATAGATATTTTTTATTAATTTTTTTGTTATATAATGAGCGTTTTTTTTGATATTTTTGTTATTTTTTTCTATAATAAAGTTAACAAAAAAATAAGTATATAAAGGGGGTTATTCAATGAATATTGAAAAAATGACCGTAACGTTACAAACAGCGATTGCTGAAGCGCAACAAGTCGCAATCACAAGACAGCATCAAAATATTGATATTGCGCATTTATGGAAAATCTTTTTACAACCAGGACATTTTGCTCGAGAAGTTTATGAAGGTGTTGGGTTAAATAATGAGCAACTCGAACATCAAGTTGATTTATTACTCGATCAAATTCCGGTTGTTTCAGGAAGCAATATTCAGTATGGACAAAATTTAAGTCCAGCATTATATCAATTATTAACGGATGCCGATCAGATTAGAACTTCATTTCATGATGAGTTTTTATCTACAGAAGTCGTTTTATTAGCATTAATGAAACAAAAAAATAATGAATTAACACAATATCTAAATCAACAAGGTATTTATGAACAAGCATTAACAGAATTTATAAAAGCATTAAGAGGGGGAGAACGTGTGACATCACAAAATCAAGAAGAACAATATCAAGCATTGGAAAAATATGCTGTTGATTTAATGGAAGCGGTACGCAGTGGAAAACAAGATCCTGTTATTGGGCGTGATGAAGAAATTCGTGATGTAATCCGTATTTTATCACGCAAAACTAAAAATAATCCTGTCCTCATTGGTGAGCCTGGAGTTGGGAAAACAGCGATCGTTGAAGGCTTAGCACAACGTATTGTACGTAAAGATGTTCCTGAGAATTTAAAAGATAAAGAAATTTACTCATTAGATATGGGAGCATTAATTGCAGGTGCTAAATTTAGAGGAGAATTTGAAGAACGTCTTAAAGCCGTATTAAAAGAAGTAAAACAAAGTGAAGGACGTATTATTTTATTTATTGATGAAATACATACAATTGTCGGTGCAGGTAAAACAGAAGGTAGTATGGATGCTGGGAATTTATTAAAACCCATGTTAGCACGCGGTGAGCTTCATTGTATTGGTGCAACTACATTAGATGAATACCGTCAATATATGGAAACAGATAAAGCATTAGAGCGAAGATTTCAAAAAGTGCTTGTTAAAGAGCCAACAGTGGAAGATACGATCAGTATTTTACGTGGATTAAAAGAGCGTTTTGAAATTCATCATGGAGTTAATATTCATGATAATGCTTTAGTTGCTGCAGCGACTCTATCAAATCGTTATATTACAGATCGCTATTTACCTGATAAAGCCATTGACTTAGTAGATGAAGCTTGTGCTACGATTCGGGTTGAGATGAATTCAATGCCAACAGAACTAGATCAAGTAACACGTCGTTTGATGCAATTAGAAATTGAAGAGGCTGCTCTTAAAAAAGAAAGTGATGAAGCAAGTAAAAAACGCTTAGATACATTACAAGAAGAACTTGCGAATTTAAGAGAAGAAGCGAACTTGTTGAAAATGCGCTGGGAAACAGAAAAAGAAGAAGTTAATAAATTAAGTGAAAAGCGTTCTGAACTAGATCAAGCGCGTCATGAATTAGAAAATGCTGAAAGTAATTATGATTTAGAACGTGCTGCGGTATTGCGTCATGGTACCATTCCACAATTAGAACAAGAAGTTAAAGAATTAGAAGCAAAAAATCAACAAGAAGATAATAAACTGGTTCAAGAATCTGTTACAGATCAAGAGATTTCTATTGTTGTAGGACGTATGACAGGAATTCCTGTTACGAAGTTAATGGAAGGGGAACGTGAGAAAATTTTAAGTCTAAATGAAACCCTTCACGAACGTGTTATAGGACAAGATGAAGCAGTAACTGCTGTAGCTGATGCCGTTATTCGTTCTCGAGCAGGATTACAAGATCCAAATCGTCCGCTAGGTTCATTTTTATTCTTAGGACCTACTGGAGTTGGAAAAACAGAATTAGCTAAAGCACTAGCTGAACATTTATTTGATTCAGAAGATCATATGGTGCGTCTTGATATGAGTGAGTATATGGAAAAACATAGTGTTTCTCGTTTAGTGGGAGCTCCTCCAGGATATATTGGCCATGATGAAGGAGGACAATTAACAGAAGCTGTACGTAGAAGTCCATATACGATTATTTTATTAGATGAAATTGAAAAAGCACATCCTGATGTCTTTAATATTTTATTACAAGTCTTAGATGATGGACGTTTAACAGATTCTAAAGGACGTGTTGTTGATTTTAAAAACACCGTTCTTATTATGACAAGTAATATTGGTTCACAACATTTATTAGAAGGTGTGACTGAATCAGGAGATATTCCTGAAGAAACTGAAGAACTTGTGATGAATCTTCTTAAAGGACACTTTAAACCAGAATTTTTAAATCGTATTGATGATACCATTTTATTTACACCATTAAGTCTAGATAATGTAACGCAAATTATTGACAAAATGACACGTCAATTAACAGAGCGTTTAGAAGATCAAGAAATCACATTATCTATTTCTAATGAAGCAAAGCAATGGATTGCAGAACAAGCCTATGATCCGATTTACGGGGCACGTCCGTTAAAACGTTTCTTAACTAAAGAAATTGAAAATCCATTAGCCAAACAAATTGTTGCCGGTACTGTTGCACCTCGACAACATGTAACAGTAACACTTATTGATGATCACTTAGATTTTGAAATTACTAATCGATCAGAATAAAACCTATGAAAAAAGAGTAGGAAGCACTGCTTCTGCTCTTTTCTTTTTAGCACCTTTTTGTCTCAGCTCGTTTTTGCGTTTTATTTTTAAGTAAGCATAAATTAGGTATTAATTTTTCACAAATATCTAATGATTATATAGCACGTTACTATAATCTAGGTTACAATAAAAGAAGTGCTATATTATACAGGATTAAGAGAGGGGTTTATTTATGACAGACCATCGTCAAGTTGCATTAGAAAATGCATTAAAAAAGATCGAAAAAAGTTATGGTAAAGGATCGATCATGAAACTAGGAGAGAAAGTAGACACACAAATTTCTACCGTTCCTAGTGGCTCTTTAGCTTTAGATGTTGCACTCGGAGTAGGAGGTTATCCGAGAGGCCGGATTATTGAAATTTATGGTCCAGAAAGTTCTGGAAAAACTACAGTAGCTCTTCATGCCATCGCTGAAGTTCAAAGGCAAGGAGGAACCGCTGCTTTTATTGATGCAGAACATGCCTTAGATCCATTATATGCTCAAAAATTAGGAGTTAATATTGATGAATTATTACTCTCTCAACCAGATACTGGAGAGCAAGGGTTAGAAATTGCTGATGCCCTTGTATCTAGTGGTGCTATTGATATTGTAGTAGTCGATTCTGTAGCTGCTCTTGTTCCTCGTGCAGAAATTGACGGCGAAATGGGGGATGCCCACGTAGGGCTTCAAGCTCGTTTAATGTCACAAGCGTTAAGAAAATTATCAGGATCGATTAATAAGACGAAAACTATTGCTATTTTTATTAATCAAATCCGCGAAAAAGTAGGCGTGATGTTTGGAAACCCAGAAACAACTCCAGGTGGTAGAGCTTTAAAATTTTATGCTACAATTCGTTTAGAAGTAAGACGTGCTGAACAATTAAAAATGGGAACAGATATTGTTGGAAATCGCACAAAAATTAAAGTTGTCAAAAATAAAGTTGCCCCTCCTTTTAAAGTAGCCGAAGTTGATATTGTATATGGAGAAGGGATTTCTAAAGAAGGAGAGCTGTTAGATATGGCCTCTGATCTTGATATTGTTGATAAAAGCGGAGCTTGGTATAGCTATCAAGGGGAACGAATTGGACAAGGTAGAGAAAATGCTAAAAAATATATGAAAGAGCATCCTGAACTTGTTGCTACTATTGAAGCTCAAGTGCGTGAAGCTTTTGGCATTGATGCACAGAAAACAGCGGATAATGTAGAGGATGTAAAAGACAGTAAGGAAGCTACTGAAGAATAAATATTTTATATTATTTAAAACATGATATAAAAAAACTGTGATGTCTGAAAATGCAGCATCACAGTTTTTTTGTACCCATATTGGTATTCATTCGTATTGCTTTACTATTATTGTTTCATCTTAGCTTATTAAGATAATCTTATTTTTCATTATCTAAACGCTCTTTCATTTCTACACGCAATACATGCATACGTCGTTTTCTCTTTTCTGAGATATCTTTGATCCGGGGTTTTGGTAATAAATCAATGAAATTCACTTGAGATTTAGGAGGGGATGTGGGTTGTTTTGGATCAACATGTTCTAAAAATTGTAACACTTCTCTAACCAGTTGTGTGGGCGTTGATGCTCCAGCTGTTACAGCTACTTTTTTTACATCAATTAACCATGACGGATCAATTTCTGACACATCTGCAATTCGGTACGCAGGCACATTTGCTTGTTCTATAGAGACTTGAGCTAGTCGGTTACTATTGTTACTGTTAGGATCTCCTACGACTAATGTTAGATCACAACCTTTTGCCTGTGCTACAACTGCTTCTTGACGAACTTGTGTTGCTTGACAAATATCTTTATGAAGCTGTGCTTGAGGATATTTATGTTGAATAGATATCATTAAATCTGAAACATCCCACTGACTCATTGTTGTTTGATTGGTGACAAAAATCTTTGGATTGTGCAGCGATAAGTGTTCTAAATCATCCATTGTTTCAATAAGATGAATTTTTTCAGGATTAATCCCAATAGCTCCTTCAGGCTCAGGATGATTTTTTTTACCAATATATAAAATATCATATCCTTGAGTTATTTTTTCTTTTAACAATTCATGTGTAATTAATACATCTGGACATGTAGCATCAATAGTAACAAGGCCTTTTTCTTTTGCGGCTTGGATAATATGAGGTGCTGTTCCATGGGCTGTAAAAATAACCGTACCTGTATCGATTTGATCTAATAGTTCTTGTCTATGAGTTCCCGATAAAGTGTATATTCCTACTTCTTCAAAAGCTTTTGTAATATGTTCATTATGAACGATCATACCTAAGATATGTATTGGACGTGGGAGGTTAGGATCTAATGAAGCATTTCTAGCAATTACCATTGCATCAACTACCCCATAACAATATCCTCTAGGACTAATATTAACAATTTCAATCATGATGATATCTCCTTATCTATTTATTATTTGAATCACTCATGTGCATTATGTTTTTAGAGCTTATATTCTATTAAAGCTATGAATATAAGTGTATCATAGTTTAAAACTTTTTAATTAAAGCTTGATTTTTCGCATCACAAGCTACTTATGCTAGGTTATTCATTGATTTCGTGAAAAAAATAGGGATAAAATGTGAAAAAATGAATAACCCGACCTTTCCTTCTTTTTTTTTAGTCAGTTCTTGTTATAATAAGTTATTATAAGCTTTTTTAAAAATAAACTAAAGGAGTTACATTTATGACAACACAACGTAAGCGAGGATTTGAATGCATCAGTACTTATCCAGAGGCAATACTACCAAAACGTGCCACACATGGTGCTGCAGGTTATGATTTTTATGCAGCTGAAACTATTGTAGTGCCAAGTATTTGGCAACAAGGCGTATTTCATGCATTAAAGACAATTTTATCTGTAAAATTAAAAATGAAAAAAGAAAGCACGTTCACTCAAGGCCTTACTCCTACGTTAGTACCCACAGGTGTTAAAGCGTATATGTTAGAAGGAGAGTACTTACAATTATGTAATCGATCAAGTACCCCTCTTAAAAAAGGATTAATGATGCCAAACGGTATTGGCATTATTGATCAAGATTATTATAACAATGAAAATAATGAAGGTCATATTTATTTTATGTTTATCAATTTCAGTACTAAAGATCAAGTCATTCAAGAAGGTGAGCGGATTGGTCAAGGCATATTTTTACCATTTTTAACTGCTGATCAAGATATAACGTTAAGTACGCGATCTGGCGGCTTTGGTTCTTCAGATCAATAATTACATCAAAGAATAGGAAGACATTTATGGCAAAAAAACCAAAAACACAATATGTCTGTCAAGCTTGTGGGTATGTTTCACCAAAATATTTAGGGAAATGTCCTAATTGTCAGACATGGAATGAAATGGTTGAAGAACAAATCATCACAGAAACACCTAACCAACAAACTGCTTCATTTACAACACAACAAGATATAAAACCACTGAAAATCACCGAAATTTCTTCAACAGAAACTTTACGGATTCAAACACAAATGACAGAATTAGATCGTGTTTTAGGTGGTGGTATTGTACCCGGGTCTTTAATTTTAATTGGCGGTGATCCAGGAATTGGTAAATCTACATTATTACTTCAAGTCTCTTATGAGCTTGCAAACAGTGCTGGAACCGTTCTCTATATTTCTGGAGAAGAGAGTATGGAGCAAATTAAACTTCGAGCTGAGCGACTTCAGTTAGCGCATGACGCATTTTATATTTATGCTCAAACAGATATGACAAGAATTATTCAAGAAGTAATGACCATGCGTCCTACATGTGTTATTATTGATTCCATTCAAACAATGATTCATCCAGAGCTTTCTGGGGTTGCAGGTAGTGTAGGTCAAATTCGTGAAAATACAGCACTTTTATTAAAATTGGCGAAAACTTATGATGTTGCGATTTTTATTGTTGGACATGTCACTAAAGAAGGAGCCATTGCAGGGCCTAGAATGTTAGAGCACATGGTCGATACGGTGCTTTATTTTGAAGGAGATCGCCACCAAAATATGCGCTTGTTGCGGACTGTTAAAAATCGTTTTGGGCCAACACATGAACTTGGTATTTTTGAAATGCAACAAGAAGGCCTAATTCCTATTGATAATCCATCACAACTATTTTTAGATGAACGACTGTCTGGAACCAATGGCTCAGCTATTGTTGTTTCTATGGAAGGAACGCGTCCTTTACTTGTTGAAGTACAAGCTCTTGTTACTTCATCGATTTATGGTACCGCAAAACGGACAACCACCGGATTAAATACACATAGAGTATCATTGATTATGGCTGTATTAGAAAAAAGAGCAGGAATTTTACTACAAAATCAAGATGCTTATTTAAAAGCAACTGGAGGCGTTAAATTAGATGAGCCGGCTATTGATCTAGCTATTGCTATGAGTATTGTTTCTAGTTATAAAGAACGTGAGATTCCAGCTGATGTCTGCTTTATTGGCGAGATAGGTTTGACTGGAGAATTAAGAAGTGTTGCTCAAGTAACACAAAGAATTCAAGAAGCAGAAAAGTTAGGTTTTAAAACGATTTATTTACCTAAAAATAATTTATTAGGTCAAAAACAAACTGATTATAATATTCATCTTGTAGGAATGGCTACGGTATCAGAAGTTATTCGCCACTTATTTTAATAACATTGAGTTAAGCTAACTGAATATAACCATGAATGGGTATCTATTATGATAAGAAAGGATGGTGAGAAGATGTCTGTAAAACGTGTGATTCAGCGGATTATTCAAGGGTTTATTGTTATTGTCGGTATTAGTTTAGGAATTACTTTTTTACCTGATGTATATCAATTATTTTCAATCACTCCTGCTTGGGGAGGTATGCATTTTGTTAATGGGACGATTGGTGGGACTATTTTTTTTATTCTATCTTTTTGGATTACAACACCAATCATGCGTTTAATTCGCAATATTGAAGAGTATTTAAGCCAACAAAATGCCATTGATTTGTTATTTGGGAGTGTAGGAACTATTATAGGGCTTCTTTTAGGCGTATTAGTCTCTGTTCCCTTATTCAATGTACATATTCCTTTATTTAATAACGTACTTCCTTTTTTTATCATGGCACTCCTTGCATATTTAGGATTTAAAATTGGAACGACACGAAAAGATGAGTGGGGGAAGTTATTCTTTTTTAAAAATAAGAAAAATTTAGATGTAGAGATTAAAGATCGTGATATCGCTGAATATACGCAATCTTTTCCTAAAGCACCAAAAGCTAGCTATAAACTATTAGATACAAGTGTTATTATCGATGGTCGGATTTTAGATCTGATGGATACAGGTTTTTTAGAAGGGATTCTTTTAATTCCGCATTTTGTTGTTTATGAACTACAAACGATTGCTGATGCACAGGATAGCTCTAAACGGATTCGGGGAAGACGCGGTTTAGATATATTAACAGCGCTTCACGATCATAAGCTGAGTACTGTGCATATGGTAGAGCATGATTTTAAAGAAATTAATGAAGTTGACACCAAACTGATTAAACTTGCTAAACTTTATGATGCAACGATTATTACCAATGATTATAATTTAAATAAAGTTTGTAATTTTCAAAATATATCCGTGCTTAATATTAATGCTTTAGCTAAAGCGTTAAAACCTGTATTTATTCCTGGAGAAGAGATGAAAGTTCATATTGTTAAAAAAGGAACAGAGCGTGCTCAAGGAGTCGCATATTTAGATGATGGAACAATGGTAGTTGTAGAAGAAGGGATGCATCATATGGATCAAACAGTTTCTGTAGTTGTAACTAGTGCACTTCAAACGGATGCAGGTCGCATGATTTTTGCAAAGATTACTTCAGATCATGGACTGCTAACGCATAAAGGAGCCTCTCAGTCATGAAATATTCTGTTATTTTACTTGCAGCAGGAACAGGGTCTCGGTTAAACGTTGGTTATAATAAAATTTGGCTGACAGTACATGAACAACCGGTATTATGGTATAGCTTTTCTGTCTTTTTAAAAGATCCTAACTGTCATCATCTTATTCTTGTTCACCATCCACAAGAAGCAAAACGGATGAGAGCATGGTTACATACATTAGATTTATCCGAACAAGAATTTAAAAAAGTTCAGTTAACTTCTGGAGGTAGTAACCGCCAAGAAAGTGTCTATTTAGGACTTTGTCATGTAACTAGTGATTATGTACTGGTTCATGATGCAGCAAGACCTTGCATTCAACATTTATTTATTCAACACGTGCTAGAGGCTTTAAAAAAACATCAAGTGGTTAGTTTAGGGGTTGCAGTTAAAGATACGATTAAACGTATTGATCATCATCACCAAAGTATAGAAACCCTACCTAGAGAAGAACTCGTTTCGATTCAAACACCTCAAGGCTTTGACACTAAAGTATTAAAAAAAGCGCATATGTTAGCAGAAAAAGAGGCATTTTTAGGAACCGATGATGCATCACTTACTGAGTATTTTTTTCAGATACCTACATACATTATTCCGGGAAGTTATGATAATATTAAATTAACAACACCAGAAGATATCATTCATTTACAGTTTATGTTAAATCCAAAAATGAAACGATATGATCATTGATGATATGAATAAATCTAAATATGAAATCTAAAAAAGGATGTGATAAGATGCAATTTAGAATCGGCCAAGGCATTGATGTCCATCAACTAACCCAACATCGTCCGTTAATTTTAGGTGGAGTTAAGATTAGTGATGAAAATGGACTGTTAGGGCATTCTGATGCAGATGTATTGCTTCATGCTATTATTGATGCTTTATTAGGCGCTGCTGGATTGGGAGATATTGGTCATTTATTTCCAGATACTGATCCAAAATATAAAGATAGTGCATCAACGGATTTATTAGAAATCGTCATCCACAAGATTTATCAATTAGGATGGAAGATTCAAAATATTGATGCTACAATTTTAGCAGAGGTACCTAAGATGCAACCTTATTTACATGAGATGAAACAAAATATTGCTCAGTTATGTCACATTGATATGAGTCAAATAAATTTAAAAGCAACAACCATGGAACAGATGGGCTTTATTGGTCAAAAACAAGGAATGGGAGCTATTTCTGTTGCACTGTTAGAAAAATAAATGTTATAGTTACAAAAGAAGACTAAGAGATAGGAGTATTATAAAAGATGACGAATACACAACAAAAAGTACGTGTGCGTTATGCGCCAAGTCCTACAGGACATCTACATATTGGTAATGCGAGAACAGCACTCTTTAACTATTTATTTGCAAGACACTATCAAGGAGATTTTATCATTCGAATTGAAGATACAGATGGAAAACGTAACATTGAAGATGGAGAAAAAAGTCAGTTAGAAAATCTTGCATGGCTTGGTATGGATTGGGATGAGTCTCCAGATCAACCGGGATCTTTTGGTCCTTACCGTCAGTCAGAACGTCGTGAGATTTATTTACCTTATATTCAAGATCTATTAGATCGAGATTTGGCGTATCGTTGTTATGCGACAGAAGAAGAATTAGAAGCAGAACGAGAAGCACAGCGTGCTCGTGGAGAGATGCCGCATTATGGTGGGATGTGTGCACATTTAACTCCAGAACAAGAACAAGCTTTTATTGATGAAGGTAGAGATTATGTCATTCGTTTTCGTGTGCCTAAAGACCACACATATACTTTTGATGATATGGTGAAAGGACCTATTTCTTTTAACTCTGATAGTATTAGTGGGGATTTTGTGATTTTAAAACGAGATGGTATGCCAACTTATAACTTTGCAGTAGCGGTTGATGATCATTTAATGGAAATTTCTCATGTGCTTAGAGGAGATGATCATATTGCTAATACACCAAAACAGCTAATGATTTATGAAGCTTTTGATTGGCAAGCTCCTGTATTTGGTCATATGACTTTAATTACTAATGGAATGACTGGGAAAAAATTAAGTAAACGTGATGAAACGATCTTACAATTTATTGAACAATACCGAGATTTAGGTTATTTACCGGAAGCTATGTTTAACTTTATAGCGCTTCTTGGCTGGTCTCCTGTTGGTGAAGAAGAAATCTTTTCTCAAAAAGAGTTGATTGAGTTATTTGATGAAACACGATTAAGCCGCTCTCCAGCTGCTTTTGATGTTAAAAAATTAGAATGGATTAATAATCATTATGTTAAAGCACTTGATTTAGATGAATTAACACAAAAAGCGATTCCTTATTTAATAAAAGAAGGTGCGATTACCGAAGAGATCGCAAAAACCCGTTATGAATGGATCAAACATATTGTCGGTTTATATCAACCACAAATGAGTTATATTTCAGAAATTGTATCTTTATCTTCACTATTTTTCACAACAGACATTCAGATTGATGATGCTGCTAAAGAAGTACTATCTGAACCTTCAGCACGTGTTGTTATTGAAGCATTTCAAGATGCAGTAAAAGAGACAACAACGTGGGATGTGGATACGATTAAAGCATTAATTAAATCAGTACAAAAAGAGACGCAAGTTAAAGGAAAAGCATTATTTATGCCAATTCGTATTTCTGTTTCAGGACAAATGCATGGACCTGAATTATCAGAGACTATTGTTTTACTCGGTAAAGAAAAAGTACTTGAACATATTCAAGCGACATTGGCATATATGGCTAAATAATTTAATGAGAAACGTCTGTTTGATAATGGAGCTCATTATTAAATAGACGTTTTTTATTGATTTATTTGATCTTTTATTGATCAAGAAATATTTTTAATTGAATTTGACATCAATGTATCAAATTGAGAAAAAAGGAGCATGCACATTATGATTTATATTTATAATACATATACACGTGAAAAAGAAGCATTTCAACCGATTCATCCTGATCAAGTACTGATGTATGTGTGTGGGCCTACTGTATATAACTACATTCATATTGGTAATGCCCGCAGCGCTGTTGCTTTTGATACCATTCGTCGGTATCTTATCTACCGAGGGTATAATGTTCAGTATGTAAGTAACTTTACCGATGTGGATGATAAAATTATTCAAGCTGCAAAAAAAGCGAAAGTAGCTCCAGAAATGTTAACAGAACGCTTTATTGAAGCATTTAAAGAAGATACTCAAGCATTAAATGTACTTCCAGCAACATGTTCACCAAAAGCAACAGAACATATTCCAGATATAATTCAGTTTATTCAAACATTAATCGATCAAGATATGGCTTATGAAGTACAAGGAAATGTCTTTTACCGCACACAAAAATTTGAAGATTATGGTCAATTAAGTGATCAGTCTTTAGAAGAATTGCGTATTGGTGCAAGTCAAAGAACAGGTGCAGAAATAGAGCTTAAAGAAGATCCTTTAGATTTTTCCCTTTGGAAAGCTGCTGAAGAAGATCAAGACTTATTAGCTTGGGATTCTCCATGGGGATTAGGACGGCCTGGGTGGCATATTGAATGTTCTGTGATGGCTATGAAACATTTAGGGCAAACCATTGATATTCATGGAGGAGGCCAAGATTTAACTTTTCCACATCATGAAAATGAAATTGCCCAAAGCGAAGCTAAAACAGGAAAACAATTTGTACGGTATTGGATGCATAATGGCTATGTTACGGTAGGAGAACAAGATGAGAAAATGAGTAAATCTTTGGGAAATTTTGTGACCGTTCATGAACTGATTCAAAAAATAGATCCTCAAGTGTTACGCTTTTTTATGACAACAACACATTACAGAAAACCATTAAGATTTACACAAACAGCATTACATGAAGCAACGACAAATTGGGAAAAAATAAACAGAGCCTATCAGCATTTACTGTTTTATATCCATCAACATCAAGAAGCCCCCCAAGGTGATGATCCTAATTTTGAAGAACACATGGATCGATATAAAGATCAATTTATTCAAGCAATGAATGATGATTTTAATACAGCGAATGCGATCACTGTTGTTTATGATAGTTTAAAATGGATGAATGATCAGTTGATGCAGCAAACATGGAGTCAAGATCAAGCGCGTGTGATGCAACAACATTTACTAGATTGGATGGATGTATTTGGTCTAACATTAGATGAATATACTCATGAATTACCAAAAGAAGCAGTGGCATTAATACAACAACGTGAAGTAGCCCGGAAAAATAAAGATTTTAAAACTAGTGATGCTTTACGTGATCAGTTATTTGATATGTATCGTATTCGTGTTGAGGATACGAAAGAAGGTACACGCTGGACGGTGGAAAAATGACGGAATTTTTATTACCGGATATTCAGTTAGATGATAAGCCACCAAAGCAGTTAAGCGGATTAACATTAGCTTATTTAGGAGATGCAGTATATGAGTTGTTTATTCGTCATTATTTAATCACACAAAGACAAATTGTAAAACCTAATCATCTACACCATACAGCGACTAAATATGTTTCTGCAAAAGCACAAGCTAATATTATCAATTATTTCATTGATCAACAGATGTTAACTGATGAAGAGTTCACTATTTATAAACGAGGTAGAAATGCACATAGTCATACCCATGCTAAAAATACTGATGTACTGACTTATCGTCATTCATCTGGTTTTGAAGCGGTGATTGGGTTTTTATATTTATCTAATGACAAAATAAGATTAAAGCAGTGGATGGATCAGAGTATTTCTTATATAGAGGAGCAAATCAATCATGGGACACCAAAAAAAACAACGTAATGCATCAACACGACAAAACTTTAAAAAAAATACTAAAAAAAAGCAGAATACTACTCAAACAACACCTATTTTTGATGATTTAATTTTTGGTACACATAGCGTATTAGAAGCGTTAAAAGAAAAAAAGGGTACCAAATTATGGATTCAAAAAGATATTCATCTTAAAAGATCAGAAGAGCTAAAAACACTTGCAACAGAGTATTCTGTGCCAATTCAGTGGGTGCCTAAAGAAAGACTGGATGAATTAACTCAAGGAGCCGTGCATCAAGGAGTAGTCCTTCAAGTGACTCCTTATCAATATTTAACACTATCTGAACTTTTATCTTCACTTTCTCCAGATAAAGATCATCGATTACTTATTTTAGATGGGATTGTTGATCCGCATAATTTAGGAGCTATTTTAAGAACAGCAGATGCTTCAGGAATTGATGGTGTTATTTTACCTAAACACAGATCTGTAGGCATTACAAGTACAGTTGTTAAAGTAGCAACAGGAGCTGTAGAACATGTTTTAATTGCTCGAGTGACCAATTTAACTCAAGCGATAAATACATTGAAAGAATCTGGTTTTTGGATTTATGGTACAGATGTTTCAGGAGTACCGTTTACGAAATGGAATACACAAGGTTCTATTGCTTTAGTGATTGGTAATGAAGGAAAAGGTATTAGTGCTCAGGTGAAAAAAGAAGTAGATGATTGTGTAATGATTCCTATGACAGGACATGTACAAAGTTTAAATGCCAGTGTCGCAGCGGGTATTTTAATGTATGAAATGCAACGCGATCATTTTTCATCATCACACTAAAAATAATACGTAAAAAGAAAAGGGAGGAGATGAGGTGAAGCGTCAAAATATCTTATTTGTAGATGGTTATAATATGATTGGTGCTTGGCCAGATCTTGTTCAATTAAAAAAAGAAAACAAGTTAGAAGAGGCACGCTATATGTTATATCAAGAACTACTACAATATGCGAAATACTCACATTATTATATTGATTTAGTTTTTGATGCTCATCATACATTAGATCCCCAAACCATCATTCCAAAACCTAGTCGTTATGATATGCTTGATACTAAACGTCCTTGGGTTCGGGTGATTTATACAGATAAAGATGAAACTGCAGATACTTATATTGAAACACATGTAAAAAAGGCAATGAATAGACTGACTCAAATTACGGTAGCAACCAGTGATCTTTCTGAGCAATGGGTTGTTTTTTCCCAAGGGGCACTGCGGATTTCTGCACGTGAGTTATATGAACTCATTCATCAATCTAAAAAAGAATGGCACCAAGAGATTCAACAACATCATATTAAAGAATACCAAAGAAATTCTCCTTGGAATGCACAACAATTAACAGAGCTTACGCATTATTTACATCAACTAGAACAAGATTAGTTTTAAAAATAGAGATCACTAGAAAGAGGTGGATATGTGATGTCAGAGATGATGGTTCCAGGACAAACCATTGGTATTATTGGTGGCGGTCATTTAGCTAGACTGCTGACTTTATCAGCTAAATCTTTAGGATTTAATGTTGGTATTTTAGATGAAAATCAACAATGTGCTGCAGCAAAAATTGCGGATTGGCATATTGTAGCTCCTTTAAATGATGAGCGTGCTTTAATTGAAATGGCACAACGTTCTGATTTAGTAACTTTTGAAGGAGAGCAGACATCGGTAGAAAAAATATCAATGTTAGAAGAACATATTTCTATTCCACAAGGAAGTGAACTACTTGCCATTACTAAGAATAAATTATTAGAAAAATCTTTTTTAGATACTTTAAATATTAATATTGTTCCTTACGCAACTATTGTTTTGCCTTCGGATATGGAAAAAGCTATTGATGAAATTGGTTTTCCTTGCCTTTTAAAAACAACACAATATGTACCTGGTGTTGATAATCAAATTTTTATTAAAACCAGTAGTGAAATGTCCCAAGCACTACCACTGCTTGCTACAGGTCCTTGTATTTTAGAAGCAGTTATTTGTCCTGCTAAAAAAATCAGTGTGATTGTAGCTAGAAATCAACAGGAACATATGACAATTTTTCCATTTTCTGAAGTTGTTGAAACCGAAGAAGGAATTTATCAATCTACGAAAACGCCATTTGTGTTTGAGGTTGAAGAAATGGAAGAAGAAGCACTGCGTATTGTCAAACATATTGCCCAAGAGATTAACTTATCGGGTGTTATGGTGATTGAATTACTGATTACAGAACTAGGAACAATTTATGTTACAGATTTGTATTCAAGA
>JASLFJ010000101.1 GCA_030150665.1 Enterococcaceae bacterium | reverse complement strand
AAAAAATATTAAGCGTCATCCAACTATTAAAGATCATGTGACTATTTATGCTAATGCGACAGTATTAGGAGGAAATACAGTCATTGGTAGTCATGTGATTATTGGAGCAAATGTCTTTTTAATCCATTCTGTTGATGATTATGCAAAAGTAACATTACCAAAAGGTGAGATGACGATCAGTTATCCAAAGTAAATGATATGAAATGAGGATGAATTTATGACACAACAAGAATTAATTATTGGCTCTCATGTGAGTATGAAAGGAACAAAAATGTTATTCGGTGCTGTAGAAGAAGCACATAGTTATGATGCTAATACATTTATGATCTATACAGGAGCACCACAAAATACGCGCAGAAAATCAATTGATAAAATGAATATTGATAAAGGTCAACAATTGATTGATAAATATCAGATGCATGATTTTATTGTTCATGCACCTTATATTATTAATTTAGGGAATACAGTTAAAACAGAAAATTTTCCTTTTGCAGTAGAATTTTTACGTGCAGAAATTGAGCGAGCTCAAGCGTTAGGTGCAAAACAAATTACAATGCATCCTGGAGCTCATGTTGGAGCAGGAGCTGATAAAGCTATTGATCAGATTATTAAAGGACTTAATGAAGTATTAACGAAAGATCAGATTCCACAAATAGCACTAGAAACAATGTCTGGTAAAGGAACAGAAATTGGTAGGAATTTTGAGGAACTTGCAAAAATTATTGATGGAGTTGTTCTTAATGAAAAACTATCTGTGACTTTTGACACGTGTCATGTTCATGATGCAGGATATGATATTGTCAATCATTTTGATGATGTATTAGAAGATTTTGATCGTATTATTGGCTTGGACCGATTAAAAGTATTACATATTAATGATTCTAAAAATGAACGAGGAGCTCAAAAAGATCGTCATGCTAATATTGGTATGGGAATGATAGGTTTTGAGGCATTAGACTACATTTTATATCATCCTAAATTAATGCATTTACCAAAAATTTTAGAGACACCGTATGTTGGTAGAGATGGTGCAAGAGATTATGCACCTTATTATTATGAAATAAAAATGATTCGAGAGCGTACTTTTGATCCTAAATTAATAGAGCATATTATAGAAGATGCTGAGCGTAAAAAATAAAAATAGGGTGAGCCTGTATGAATAAAGGGTATAAAGTTTTGCTTACTTATGGACCTGATGAACCATGGTGGTTTTTTGATGATTGGCATAAGTTAATACAACAGGAGTGGTATTTTCAAACCCAAAAAGAAGCCATATCTAAGTATTTTATGGAGTTTAAAACGATTAGTCAGCGCTATGACTATGTTTTAGAGCATCCTCCTTATCAAGCGGCTTTTTGGAATAAGCATGAGGTATATTATTGTGAACCTTGTGCTGATTATGTTCAATATTATCAAGGTTTGTTATTATTATCATTAAAAGATAACTGAGGAGTATTTTGTATATGCGTAAAAATAATTCACGTCGTCAAAAAAAAAAATCCTCTGTCGTAACATATTCGCTTATAGGATTACTTGTTTTATTTTTTAGTATTTTATCCATGTTTCAGTTTGGATTATTAGGAATTTTGCTTCATAATATGATTTCTTTTTTAGTAGGAAAAGAAACGATTATTATTGAATTGTTTATGTTGTTTTACGGTTTGTTGTTATTTACATCAGGTAAAAAATTTATATGGAAGAATAAAAAAAAATTAACAGGATTGCTATTATTTTTATTAGGTATTTTGATTTTTATGACGACTTGGTCTATCAAAAAGTTACCATTATATTATGAAGCGACCTCTCCTATTCATATTGTTTGGGAAAATATTAATTGGATACAAAAAAATAATATTATCATATGGGGAGGTATAGTTGGGGCATTTGCTTACCAAATATTAACCTTTTTATTAGGTCGTATAGGCACTTATTTCATAAGTTTAGTGATGATTACCACCTCTATATTTTTATTTTTTGAACTTAAGTGGGAATATGTACAGCATATTATTTTAAAATATACAAAATTGTTTTGGACACGTTTAAAGTTTAAATTAGACTATCATAAAGGTATGAAGCCAAAGAAAAAAACAGGAACCCCCTTTTTTAAAGAATTATGGTCGAAATTATTTGATGAACAGGATCATATCGTATATGAAGACAAAGAAAGACATCAAGATAAATCTCATACTCAAGATCATGATATATTGGATATGTCAGATAAACGCGATGATATGTTAGAAGAGGTAGAAGAAATAGACCGACCAAAAATCAATTTTTATGCGGATAAAGAGTCTATAACGCATCCAGGGACTATAAATTTTGATGATAATGACTCTAATGCTATGAATATTTCCCGTGGTACATTAGATAAATATACTGATCATCAAGACTATCAATTACCAAGTATAGAATTACTTCACCAAGTTCCTGAGACAGATCAAAGTGAAGATTATGCAATGATTGAAAATAATATTCATCGTTTAGAAGAAACTTTTCAAAGTTTTGGTGTACAAGCTAAAGTAGTTGGGGCACGTTTGGGACCTTCTGTAACCCAATATGAGGTGCAACCTGAAGTTGGGGTCAAAGTGAGTAGGATTGTTAACTTAGCTGATGATTTAGCTTTATCATTAGCTGCTAAAGATATTCGTATTGAAGCCCCTATTCCAGGAAAATCTTATGTAGGTATTGAAGTTCCGAATCAACATACACACCTTGTTTCTTTTAGAGATATGATGGAATCATCACAAGCTTATGCTTCCTTATTAAGTGTTCCTTTAGGTAGAGATATTAATGGAGAAGTGATTTTTGCAGATTTAACAAAGATGCCTCATCTGTTGATTGCAGGATCTACAGGAAGTGGGAAGTCTGTATGTATTAATACTATTATTACAGGGATCTTGATGAAGGCACGTCCAGATGAGGTCAAATTGATGATGATTGATCCTAAGATGGTTGAGCTTAATGTTTATAATGGGATTCCTCATTTACTAATGCCTGTAGTTACAAATCCCAAACAAGCATCAAGAGCTCTTTTTAAAGTAGTTGAAGAGATGGAACGTCGATACGAATTATTTGCTAAAAATGGCATGAGAAATATATCAGGTTATAATGAATGGGCTGCCGATCAAGATAATGTAGCATCATTACCATTTATTGTTGTTATTGTAGATGAGCTTGCTGATTTGATGATGGTAGCAAGTAGAGAAGTAGAAGAAGCGATAACTCGTCTTGCTCAGATGGCTCGAGCTGCAGGTATTCATATGATTTTAGCAACACAAAGACCAAGTGTAGATGTGATTACAGGTATTATTAAAGCGAATATTCCCTCTAGAATTGCTTTTGCTGTTTCTAGTGGTGTAGATTCTAGAACAATATTAGATACTGTAGGTGCTGAAAAATTACTAGGTAAGGGTGATATGTTATTTTTACCGATAGGAGAAAATAAACCTATACGTGTTCAAGGAGCATTTTTATCAGATCAGGAAGTAGAAAATGTAGTAAATTATGTACAACGTCAACAAAAAGCAGAGTATAGTGAGGAATTATTGAATTTATCAGAAGAAGTATTAGAAAGTGAGTCTAATCAAAGCTTGGAAGATCCGGTTGATGAACTTTATCCAGAAGCTGTTAGATTAGTTATTGATATGGATACTGCTAGTATATCTTTATTGCAAAGAAGATTAAGAATAGGATATAACAGAGCTGCTCGGTTAATAGATCTTATGGAAGAGCAAAATATTATCGGTCCTTCTGAAGGCAGTAAACCTCGAAAAGTTTTGTGTAAAGATCCAACTGAAGTTTTAGAACAAGACTTAAAATAATGTGAGTTAGAATAAAAAAGAAAAGTAGCTTTTTAACCCAATAAGGCTGAAAAGCTACTTTTTTTGATATCTTTAGCGTTGTAAAAATGAAGTTTCTGAATAGTTAATCGACTGACGTAATTTTTGAGAAGTTTTAAAAGAAATCTTATGCTCATCTAGTAATAACTGAACCGTTTTTCTTTCGGTATCTAATGCTTTTAAATAAAGATCATATAGTTGTTCTTGATAGCTATTTAATAAAGTTGGTTGAATATGTTTAATGCGTTCAATACGGTTTCTGTATTCAGAGCTAAGTTGATTTGCAATATGTAATTTAATTTCATAATTTTCTGGATCTGATTTTATATCTTCTTTATATTGTTCTAAATAATGTAGAGCACCTTGTGTAGCTTTTTTT